>DASYSH010000424.1:0-9132 GCA_036003525.1 Gemmatimonadaceae bacterium
GTCGAACGCGCGGCGACATGGTGGACTGACGATGTGGCAATTCGGCGCGGGCTCGGCGCGCCGGTGAACGGCATCGCCGCGTACAAAGCGATTCTCGAGCGCGCGCCGGTGAGCGACACCGCGCTCGTCTACGATCGCAAAACGACCGGCGTCACCGTGAGCGACCACTGGCCGCTCGCGTTCGAAACGGGAACGTGGGTCGCGCGGCGCGGCGGAAAAGGCGCGGCGCTGATCACCGGACAGTACAGCGCGCAGTGGGTGAAGCGCGACGGAAAGTGGCTGATTCGCGGCGAAGTCTTCGTCGCGCTGCACTGCAGCGGCGCCGGCTGCGCATCGACCGCACTACCGTGATTTGTCGGACTTTCGGTCTTCGGTCTTCGGTCTTCAGCCCTGTCCGTACGTCGCGCGCGCTCCGTGCTTGCGCAGGAAATGCTTGTCCAGCAGCGCGTCGCTGATCTGTTCGGCGCCCGGATCGAGCGTGAGCGCATGATACGCCATGCGCGCGACTTCCTCCAGAATGTCCGCCGTTTCAACCGCGGCCGAAACGGTTTTTCCCCAGACGAAACTCGCATGGCTCGCGACAAGCACCGCCGGCATTTCCATCGGGTCGATATCCTCAAAGCACCGCACGATCGCGAGGCCGGTGTTCTTCTCGTAGTCTGATTCGATCTCGTCGTCGGAGAGCGGATCGGTGAGCGGCACGGGACCGCGGAAATAATCGGCGTGCGTCGTGCCAAGGCACGGAATGTCGTGCAGCGATTGCGCCCACGCCGTGGCATAGTGCGAATGCGTATGCACGACACCGCCGATTCCCGTGAATGCGCGATAGAGTTCGATGTGCGTCGCAAGATCCGACGACGGACGCAGCGTCCCCTCGACGATGTTGCCGCTGAGGTCGGTGATGACCATGTCGCTCGCCGTCATCGCATGATACGGCACGCCGCTCGGCTTGATCACCACGTGGCCGGTCGCCCGGTCGATCGCGCTCGCGTTTCCGAACGTGTGTTTCGCCAGCCCGCGCCGCGAGAGCTCGACGTTGGCAGCCAGAACTTCGTCGCGAAGGTCGAGATGCATCAGATCCCCGCGCGCTCGCGCGCCTTCTTGATCACCGCGGCCGCCGTCTCGCGCTCTTTCGTGAACGTATCGTCTGCGAACTGCAGCGTCGGGATGGACGTCGGGCCGAGGCCGAGCGTTTCCATGTTGAATCGCCCGAAGCCGGATTCGTGCACGCCGCTGCTGCCGCGGCCGGGCGCCGGCGCGCTCAAGTGCGAAAAGAATTTCGCGTGACGCTGGATGTAGTCCTTCGCGTACTTCGCGCCGCCGCCGGAGTGATAGAGCGGAATGAATTCGAGCATCGCGTCGTAGTGCATCTCGCCGCAGCACAGCACCTGCGGATGTTTCGCGTGCAGCTCGGTCACCATCTGTCTCATGCCGGCATGCATGTCGGCTTTGGTGTCATTGATGTGGCCGCCGGCGATGTCGAGGAAATACGCATCGACGCCGTACTTCGTGATCATCTCGTCGATGCGTCCCTGCAGATGATTGCGCCACGACGGCATGCCGAGGTTCATATAGCCGAGCCAGCCTTCCTGATGGCGGTCGTTGTCCCAGTCGACCCAATTGAGATCGACTTCGTCGCCGTCGACCTTGTGCGTCACCGCGTCGGCGATGCGCGCCCAGCCCGGTTGCTTCTTGTTCGCCGTGTTCATGCCGAACATCGGCATCATGCGAAAGCCCATCTTCTGCCCTTCGGTGATGAGCGTGCGGAATCCCGCATCGCCGCCCATGCGGTCGTTCACTTTGTAGTTCGGATAATCCCAATAGTAGCGGCCGTCCCACGACGACATGAATGCGAGCACGCGCTTGCCCGGAATTTGCGTGTTCACCCAGCGAAGAATTTCGAGCTGCTTCGCGTAATCGTTGAAGATGTAGCCCGTGTAGTGCTGTCCGTGCAGCGTGAGGACGAGCGCGGTGTCGTGAATCCACGCGGGCGCGTCGGGGCGCGTCGCGAAATCCGGAAAATGATATGCAGTGCGGATGTGCTCGTAATGCGCGGCGTAGGCGGCTTCCGGCGTCTTGGTGCGGGAAATTTTCCAGGCCGGAACGCGCATCGTTTTTTGGTCGAGCCATCCCTCGCCCTCATGGATGAGTTCGACCTTGTAGCTGCTTTCCCCCGGCGCGAAGTACATGCGCTTCGTGCGGACTTTGTCGTCGAGCGACGACAGCGTGAAGAACGCGTCGTCCGCACTCTGGATCACGGCGACGGGCGTCGTGAGGCCGCCGTTGAGATTGAGATCGCCGCCGCCGAACGGATAGCCGAGTGAGAGCTCGTTGTCGCGCACGTCGGTGAAGTCGCCGCCCGAGCTGGAAAATTTTCCGCGCGGCACACCGCGGACGATCGTCGTGACCGTCTTGATCGGCTGATCCATCGATGCGGTGACGTCGATCTCGCACCCGTCGGCCGTTTTCTTGATCTGCGCGACGAGCGTGCCATCGTGCTTTTCCTGACCGCCGGCCCATGTAAAGCCTTTGCAGTCGATGCGCATTCCCGCCGGCGTCGAGGTCGCAGTCATTCCGTGCGGGTCCATCGCGTACGCGTTGTCGCGGCCGAACACGATGAAGCCGAACTTGAGATTGTCGAATGCAACCGATGGCTCGGGAAAATCGAAACTGAATTTGTTGAAGCCTCGCCCGCGCGGAGGCACGAAGACCTCGCTCGTGGAAAACAGCGGGAGAATCTCGGCGCGAACGGCGGTGCCGGGCGGCGCGGCGGCGGCGTTGTTATCGGCGATGACCGATCCGGCGCTGGCGGCGCCCATCAGCTTCATCCAGTCACGGCGGGAGAGATCGGCAGACATTAGCGGTCTGGGTTGTTTGTTTGTGGCTGGTCGTTCGCGTTGAGGGTTTGTTGTCTGTGGCGGTCGGCGTCTGGCATCTGGTGGGCGAACCAGCGACGCACGGCCAACGTCCATTTACGACAAACCCTTAACCACAAGCTAAAAGCGAACCACCAACAGCCAATGACAATGACAAATGATACCTTACATGATCACCCTCACCGAGGCCACCCGCATGTCCGTCGACGAGACGAATCCGAGCCGCAGGAAGTTCATCGCGAACGTCGCGGGGAGCGCCTCGGCGCTCGCCGCGGTTGGCTTCGGGGCCACGGATTTGTTCGCGCAGAGCGCTGCCGCGGTACCTCCGCAGGGCGGCTGGGACATGACATGGGTCGATCGCGTGACGCGGGCCAAACACAAGCAGGTGTTCGACGCGCCCGGAATGGCGGACGGGATGGCGCTCACGAACGCGGTCGTCTGGCTGAACGGATACGCGGAGGTCTACAAGACGACCGATGCCGACATGGCGGCCGTGCTCGTGTTTCGCCATAAGGGTCTGCCGCTCGTGTTGAGCGATGAGATCTGGGCGCAGATGACCTACGGAGAGGAAGAAAAAATAAACGATCCCGCGACGAACGCGCCGGTGAAACGGAATCCGTTCTTGAAAGCCGCGGGCGGCCGCGCGGGCGCGTCGTTGATGCCGGGCGGAGACCTCGAATCGCTGATCGCGCGCGGGGTGATCGTCCTGGCCTGCAATCTCGCGCTGATGCGGCAGGCGGGGGCGCTGTCGAAAGCGATGGGCATTACGCGCGAGCAGGCGCAGCAGAAGCTGATCGACGCGGTGGCGCCAGGAGTGGTCCGGATGCCGTCGGGGGTATTCGCCACTTCGCGGGCAGAGGAGGCGGGGTGTCAGTTCTTGAGGTCGAGTTGAGGTGAGAACGGCGACAGATGTTCTCAGACTCAAGACCATAGACTCTAGACATTAGACTGCCAACACCGCGCCGATGAAAGCGTACGATCGTGAGTATTTCGACAGGTGGTATCGTGATCCGCGCGTGCGCGTTGCGACGGACGAGAGCGTTGCGAGAAAAATTCATCTTGTGATTTCGGTTGCCGAGGCGCTGTTGCTGCGGCAGGTGAGGTCAGTGCTGGATGTGGGGTGCGGAGAAGGGACTTGGCGCGCGCCGCTGAAAAAACTCCGGCCTTCGCTCCGCTATGTCGGAGTGGATTCGAGTGAGTATGTGATTGCGCGGTTCGGGAATCGCCGCGGAATCCGGCGAGGAACGTTCGGCGGGCTCGGCGCGATCGAGAAATCAGTGCGCGGGCCGTTCGACGTCATTGTGTGCTGCGACATGCTGCAATACGTCCCGGCTGATGAACTGCGCGCGGGGCTGGCATCGATTGCGGCGCTGCTCGGCGGGGTGGCGTATCTCGAGGCGTACACGAGCGGCGATTCGATCGAGGGGGACCGGCGCGGGTGGCATTCGAGATCGGCGGCAGTTTATCGGCGAGCGTTCCGTGGGGCGGGGCTGGTGTCGGTCGGGATGCATTGCTGGGTGGGGGCGGCATTGCAAAGCTCGACTGCGGAACTGGAGCGAGCGGACGATTGACGCCTTGACCTTCTGTCCATCTCTGGCTATCCTATCATCCGGATAAACGGATGAAACAAAACCCCATCTTCGACCGCCTCACCGCCCTCGCCGATCCGATTCGCGCGAGGCTTTTGCTTGTGCTCGAGCGGCACGAGCTCACGGTGAGCGAACTGCGCGCGGCGCTGCAGCTGCCCCAGTCGACGGTGAGCCGCCATCTGCGCGCGCTCGGCGACGCAGGATGGGTCGCGTCGCGCGAGGACGGGACGTCCAACCGATATCGAATGTCAACGCGCGATCTCGATGCGGCGGCGCGCAAACTGTGGGCGTCGGTGCGCGAAGAAGTCGGCGGCATGGCAACCGCGGCGCGCGATTCCGAGCGCGTGCGCAGTGTGATGGCGGCGCGACATTCGACTTCCCAACAATTTTTTGCATCAAGCGCCGCGCAGTGGGACAAACTGCGCGCCGAACTGTTTGGGTCGCGCACCGAACTTTTCGCGCTGCTCGGGCTGCTGGATCCCCGCTGGACCGTCGGCGACCTGGGCTGCGGCACCGGCCAGCTCGCCGAATCGATGGCGCCGTTCGTCAAACGGGTCGTTGCGGTCGACGAATCGCCCGCGATGCTCCGCGCATCCCGCGCGCGGCTCTCGGCCCGCGCGAACGTCGATGTGCGCGAAGGCACGCTCGAGACGCTTCCGATCGAAAGCGGCGAACTCGATGCCGCGATTCTCTCGCTGGTGCTCCATTACGTCGCCGATCCCGCACTCGCGCTCGCCGGGATTTATCGCGCGCTCAAGAGGGAAGCGCGGGTGTTGATCGTCGACATGATGCCGCACGACCGCGCTGAGTACCGCCAGACGATGGGCCATGTCTGGCTTGGTTTCGGCGAAGATCAGCTTACGAAATGGAGTGAAGACGCCGGTTTTGAATCGTGCCGTTTCGCGCCGCTGCCGGCGCCCGCAAACTCGAAGGCTCCAACGCTATTTTCCGCAGTGCTCCACAAACACTAAAACCACACAAGAACCCAGATGGCAACAACCGCCGCAGCTCCGCATCCGTTCGACGCCGCACGCGCCGCCAAGCGCGAGCCGTTCAAAGTCAGGGACATTTCGCTCGCCGAGTTCGGCCGCAAGGAAATCCGTCTCGCCGAGTACGAAATGCCGGGACTCATGGCGCTGCGCAGCGAGTACAAGGGAAAGAATCCGCTCGCCGGCGCGAAGATCATGGGTTCCCTGCACATGACCGTTCAGACGGCCGTACTGATCGAAACCTTGACAGAACTTGGCGCCGACGTGCGCTGGGTGAGCTGCAATATTTTCTCGACGCAGGATCACGCGGCGGCCGCAGTCGCGGTTGGCAAAACCGGCACCGAGAAGAATCCGCGCGGCACGCCGGTGTTCGCATGGAAGGGCGAGACGCTCGATGAATACTGGTGGTGCACCGAGCAGGCACTGATGTGGCCCGACGGCACGGGCCCGAATCTCCTGCTGGATGACGGCGGCGACGCGACGCTGCTCGTGCACCGCGGTGTCGAGTTCGAAAAGGCGAACAAGGTTCCGGCGCACAACCCGGTCACGGACAGCGAAGAGTATGGCGTCATTCTCGAGCTGCTTCGCACCGAACTCACCGCGAATCCCGGCCGCTGGACCAAGGTCGCGGCCGATCTGCGCGGCGTGTCTGAAGAGACGACGACGGGCGTGCATCGCCTGTACGAAATGATGCAGGCCGGCACGCTGCTCTTTCCTGCGATCAACGTCAACGACTCGGTCACGAAGTCGAAGTTCGACAATCTGTACGGCTGCCGTCATTCGCTCACCGACGGAATTCTTCGCGCGAGTGACGTGATGCTCGCCGGAAAAGTCGCGGTGATCATGGGCTACGGCGACGTCGGCAAGGGATGCGCGCAGGCACTCAAGGGGCAGGGCGCGCGCGTCGTCATCACGGAAATTGATCCGATCTGCGCGCTTCAAGCGGCGATGGAAGGCTATCAGGTCACGACGCTCGACGCCGTCGTCGCCACCGCGGACATCTTCATCACCGCGACGGGCAACAAGGGCATCATCAACATCGAAGACATGGCGAAGATGAAGGACAAAGCCATCGTCGGGAACATCGGCCACTTCGACAACGAAATCGACATGGCCGGACTCAAGGGCTATCCGGGCATCGAGCGGATCAACATCAAGCCGCAGTACGACGAATGGGTTTTCCCGGACGGGCACAGCGTGCTGATTCTCGCCGAGGGCCGGCTGCTGAACCTCGGCTGCGCGACCGGGCATCCGAGCTTCGTGATGTCGGCATCATTCACCAATCAGGTGATGGCGCAGATCGAGCTGCACACGAACAACGCGAGCTACGAGCGGAAGGTGTACACGCTGCCGAAACATCTGGACGAAAAAGTGGCGCGGCTGCACCTGGACAAGCTCGGCGTGAAGCTGACGAAACTGTCGGCGGATCAGGCGGCGTACATCGGCGTTTCGGTGGACGGGCCGTACAAGGCGGAGCACTACAGATATTGAGATTTCTTAAACCAGTGAACTGTTAATCACTGACTGTTGGTCGGTTAACCAAGGTGCAAAAATCAGTCCTGGTTTCGAATCCGCTCGACGCGGCTCGGTGCCAGGACTGATTATTTAACCTTGGTTAACCGACCAACAGTTAGTGGTTAACGGTTCACTCGTCTGAAAATCTCCTGTCTCCAATCTCCTATCTCAGCCAAACCACGGCGTAGAACATCCCCTCCGCATGCGACGTCTGCACGCGTCTGCACCCGCTCGACCGCATGTACCGCACCACCGACCCCGACATTTCCGTTCCCGGCGGATACAGCTCCACCGCTTCGACCTCCTCGGTCCGGAAATTTCCGAGCGTGCTGTTGCCGACCGTGTTCTTGCCGTTGAGCAGCACGCAGAACTGCCCGCGCGCCGCGTTGATGTCCGGCGTTTCGGTCGAGCCGGTCGGCGTCCGCAAAATGGCGTCGGCGAGCGAGAAGTCGTCGTACGGGGCCAGCTCTTCGCGCGGGATCACGATCGCGCGAGAACCGCGCATCGCGACGCGCTGCTGCGTCTCCTTCCACACGAACTGGCTCTGATTGCCGAAGCCGCTCATTTCCTCAAGCTTGCTCCCCGTGACTTTCGTATCGAGCGGATCGAGATGGATCACCATGCCGCGCCAGTCTTCGAGGCGGATGCTCGTCGTCAGCGGCGCATAACCCAGCATGCGCGCACGGACGAGCACGGTTCCGTTCTTCACCGATGTGAAAGTGAACCAGCCATTCGTATCCGTCGTTGTGCTCGTGCTGTTGCCCGCGAGCATCTCCACTGTCGCCCCCGGAATGGGCCGGTCTTTGTGATCGACGACGATACCGGCGAGCACGTTCACTGATGCCACGACGCGCACGGTGTCGAGGTTGTGCGGCGTCGCGAGCATTGAAATTTCTTCCGGCTCTTTCGTCGGGACTCGCGTCGCTATCTTGGTCGGCAAATAGCCGACCAGCCGGAAGGCCAGGATCTGGGGCCCTTTCGGCGCCTTCACGAACGCGAACGAGCCGTCCGGCCGGGACCGCGTGACGAAGCTCGTGCCATCGATCCGGACTTCAACTCCCTCGATGGGAGTGCCCGACACCGACCGAACGATGCCGCGGAGGTTGAGACTATCCTGTGCGCCCGCGGCGGCGAGCGCGACGAACGACGCGCTGATCAGGGCGAGAATTCGGGTTGTTTTCATCATGTGAACTTATACCCATCATCCCGCGGAAGGGTGCTATCGCGGAGCGGTACAGGGTGCCAAAATCAAGCATGCGCTCAACCCATATTCTCGCTCTGGCGACCGCCGTCGCCTTTCCGCTCGCGGTGCACTCCCAGTCCAGGCCGCTCACTGGTGAGGCCGCGCTGGCTCACGCGAAAGAATTGCTCGCCGCCACGCCGCTCATCGACGGCCATAACGATCTCCCGTGGACGATCCGTGAGAACAAGGCGGCGCCGCGTGATGTCGAGGCATACGACCTTCGAAAGCATACGCCGCACCAGACCGATATCGCGCGCATGCGCGCCGGAAAACTCGGCGGTCAATTCTGGTCGGTGTACATCCCCGGCGAGATTCGCGACTCGGGGTATGCCCGCGTGCAGCTCGAGCAGATCGACATCGCGCGCCGCATGATCGCGAAATATCCGGACGCGCTCACGGCGGCCTCCACCGCCGCGGACGTGCGCGCCGCGTTCGCCGCCGGAAAAATCGGATCGCTGATGGGAATGGAGGGCGGGCACGCGATCGAAAACTCGCTCGGCGCGCTCCGTGATTATTACGCGCTCGGTGTGCGCTACATGACGCTCACGCACAACGTCACGCTCGACTGGGCCGACGCGGCGCTCGATTCGGCGAAGCATGGAGGCCTCACGAATTTCGGACGCGAAGTCGTGCGCGAGATGAACCGGCTCGGCATGCTCGTCGATCTGTCGCACGTTTCCCCCGGGACAATGAGCAACGCGCTCGATGTGACGGAAGCGCCGGTGATTTTCTCGCACTCATCCGCGCGCGGACTCGTCGACCATCCGCGCAACGTTCCCGACTCGATCTTGCGGCGTGTACCGAAAAATGGAGGCGTGGTGATGGTGACGTTCGTTCCGGGCTTCGACTCGCCCAAGGTGCGCGCACATTCGGTCGCGCGCGCGAAAGTCGCGGGTGATGCGCGGGCCGCGGGCCGCGAT
>DASYSH010000425.1:0-8562 GCA_036003525.1 Gemmatimonadaceae bacterium
ATCCGGCGAGCACGGCGAGCACGTCGAACGACTGCGAAAACTGCACGGCGAACGCGTGACCGCCGGGACCGAGAAACGCGCGCTGAGCCGGCGTGATGTACCAATGATCCATCCGGTACGACGCTTTCACGAGCAGTGACGCGGACACGCGGTAGCCGGCGCCGATTTCGCCATCGTCGAAATCCGTGTCGCTGCCGATCCATGTCGACGGTCCTGCGGGCGCGATGAATGGATAATTATTGCGCTCCACTCGCGCCGCGACGAAAACACGCGGGCCGAACGCGCGCTTCGCCTCGACATACCACGTCTCGCCGGCGACGGGATCGGAAAACCCCGGGACGTCGTAAGATCCGCGCGCGTACTCCGCGTGCACTTCGAGATAGTCGTGGCTGTATGCGAGGTCGAGCGCAGCGATTCGCTGCTGAAAGTGCTGCCACGATTGACCGGCCAGCAGCGGCGCCGGAAGCGACGCATTGAGATAAGGGCCCCACGTCCCTGACGCACCGATGCGAAGGCCCGTGAACGGCGTGAACCCCGCCCCCACGGCGGGGCGCAGCGCCGCGCTGGGATCCGGCACATAACCGGGATGCGTAAGCGGCAGCGACACTGCCGCAATCCGAAAATCGAAATGCGTGTTCGCGGCGGAGAACTGCGCGCCGAGCGGGTAGACGACCGGGTATCCGTCGGGTTCGCCAATGAGCGGGTTGCGCGTCGAGAAACGCCGCGCAGCAAAAGTGCCAACCGGATCCGGCATCTTGCCGATGTCGAGCGCGTACATGCCGGTGGGCGACCATCGCACGCCGGCCTGTTCGAGATCGTAGTCCGCGCGGCCGCGATCGTTTTGCGCGGGTCCCGCCGCTCCCTCGCCCTGCGCGTAGATGACGAGTCCGCGCCACGGTTCCACGGCGCCCCACAGGTCGAGCCGTCCCAGTCCACCGGGCCGCGCGTGATTTTTCGTGAGCAGGCTCGAACCGCTGTCCGTGGACCACATCTCCGCGTCGACAATCCCCTGCACGAGCACTCCGCCCTGCGCGAAGAGCCGCACCGGAATCATCAGGGACAACGCGAGGATCGCGAGCGCACCGCTCGCTCCCAGCCCGCCGCGCCGGCGCCGCTCAACCGGCGAGTGCACTGGGATGCGCGGCGCGCGCGTCGAGTGTGGACCGGACAATGCGCGCAAGCTGGACGGTCGTAAATGGTTTGCGCAAAAAGTTCACGCCATGGCCGAGGTCGAAAGAACGCAGCGCATCGTCCGCGTAGCCCGACATGTACACGACGGCGGCGTCGGGCTGCAGCAACAGTATGCGGTCGGCGACTTGCGGCCCACCGAGTTCGGGCATCACGACATCGGTGAGGACGAGATCCACCCGCGCACGCGCCGCCAGTGCGAGCGCATCGGCGTGGCCGGCCGCCGCGATCACGGAATAGCCGCACCCTTCGAGCGCGCGCTGCGCGAGCTGTCGCACGCTCGGTTCATCTTCGACGAGCAGGATCGTTTCTGTGCCGCGCGGCGCGGCTGAATTATCGTTGAGATCGTCGATGGTCAGCGCCGAATCAGATGCCGGAAGCGTGACCGTGAACATCGTCCCCACGCCGACGGTGCTGTTCACGTCGATCGTGCCGCCGGACTGCTTGACGATGCCGTACACCGTCGCAAGCCCGAGGCCCGTTCCCTTGCCGGGTTCCTTCGTGGTGAAGAACGGCTCGAAGATCCGTTCGCGCACTTCCTGCGGCATTCCCGACCCCGTGTCGCTCACGGAGAGCGTGACGCCGCCGTTCGTGCGGGCGACGCGAATCACGAGCTGTCCGCCGCGCGGCATCGCATCGCGCGCGTTCACGACGAGATTGATGACGACCTGCTCGACCTGCCCGCGATCGACCAGCACGTGGGTGTGCTCCGTGCGCTCCCGCTCGACGCGCAGCGCGATGTGCTCGCCCACCAGCCGGCGCAGCATCGGCGCGACGTCCTCGACGACATCGGCGAGATCGAGCACGGTCGGCAGGAGCACCTGCTTCCTGCTGAACGCGAGCAGCTGGCGCGTGAGCGCGGTCGCGCGCTCCGACGCGCTGATGACCTGGCCGAGGTCTTCCTTCAGCGAAGCGGGGATATTGCGATCGGAGAGCGCGAGTTCCGTGAAACCCGTGATCACGGTCAGCAGATTGTTGAAGTCGTGCGCGATGCCGCCCGCGAGGGTGCCGACGGCCTCGAGCTTGCTCGCCTGCCGGAGCTGCGCCTCGCTCATGTGCAGCGCATCCATCAATTCATCGAAGGATTCGTTCAGCGTGCGAACTTCGGCCGGCGCGTCATGCGCGTCGAACCGTGCCTCCACCCGCTCGGCCGCGGTTCCCTCCTGCAGATATCGCACGAATCTCTTGAACGGACGCATCACGGAACGCGCGAGCACCGCCGCGCCGAAGCCCGCGAGAAGCACGGCGAGCACGCCGTACATGAGGAAATCGCGCACGAGCGGACGTGTGAGCGCGCGCACCGTTTCAGTGAGGGGCTGCAGCAGCCACATCCGCACCGGCGCGCCGTCCTGCGTTTCGCCCAGCAACACGGGCGCCACGACGAATTCCTCTTTGGCGATCAGGACCGTCGCCGGCGCCGAATCAACTTTCGGCGCCGACGCGAGCAGTGCGCGCGCGCCGCCGTCGTTCATGCCGGGAAACGTTCCGCTTGCGATGACGTCGCCGATCGACACGACGACGTATCCGTCGAACGCCGCCCGCGCGGCGTCGACGAAACCGGAGTCGAGCCGCTCGCCGAGCACGAGCGTGCCGAGCGTGTAGCCGCCGACCTCAACCGGATATACCGCGACCTGAAAGTCCGCGTCCGGCTGGCGCAGCACCGCGAGACCGCCGCGCGAGATGCGCTCGCGCACGTCGAGCGCCTGCTGGATTTCGCGCATGCGGGAGAGGTCGGTTCCGACCGGCACCGGCGCTCCGAGTCGCGCGGCCGACGCAAACACGCGCCCCTTTTCATCCGTGACGAAGAGAATATCCTTGGTGCTTTCGCGCACGAGCCGTTCCAGTTCGCGCTGCACCGTTGTCGTGAGGTCCGCGCGCGGCACGCCGTTGCCGGCCTCGGCGCTGTACGTCTCGAGCGCATACGGGAGGCTCGCCGTCTGCGAGATCAGCGTCGCGGCGAAGGTGAGCTGCTCGAGTTTCTGATTCTGGAATTGCGCGAACGTTTTCTGGTTGCGGCGCAGTTCATCTTCGAACCGCACGCGTGTGTTCGCGCGAATCTGCAGCGACAGCACGACGACGGTCGCGGCGACGACGAGCGCCGTGAGGCCGGCTGCGAGCCATGCGAGCTTTGCGCCAAGCTGCGTGCGGCGCACGAAGCGCACGACGCGGTCCTTGAACGTCACGGCGAATCCGGCGACGGGAGCGGGATCGTGAACACCATTTTGGCCGACTCACCCGCGACCACGTGGACCCGGTGCTGCACCGGTTTGATGCGCTGGTGCCATCCGATCGTGACGTAGTCGCCCGGAGGGACACTGTCGATCACGAAATGCCCCTTCGCATCGGGCGATGTGAAGTATGGATTATCGAGCACCAGCACGACCGCGTTCATATCCGAGTGGATATGGCAGAACACGTCCACTCGTCCGGCCTTGCCGAACGTGAGCGAGCGCGAGCTTCCCCTGGGATAGCGGCCGAGATCGAAGTTCATCGCGCTCGACAGCGAGAATACGTTGTGATAGACATCGTCGGCGTTCGGGAACGCGACCGAGGTGCCGCGAACGACAGGGAGCACGTGCGGGCGAAACGTCTCATCCTGCTGCGTCATCGTGGCATGCCGCGTTGCCGGGTCGGCTGATCCGGCGAGCGCCGCGCCGGCGCCGGCGGGCCCGATATAGATCACGACATTTTTCATTTCGTCGCTCGAGTCCGCGCGCACGGCGGGCGGCGGAAGCGCGCCGGGCCCGGGATCATTGTAGATGCGGAAACTCGGCCGGCGCGCCACGAGGACAGACGAAATGATCACCGTGCCCTCGATGCGGCCGAATGCGGCGGCACGATGCGACGAGGTTGCACCAATTTCGGGCAGCGCTGCGGGGGGAACGCCGATGAGTACCGCGGCGAGCGGAACGCCGAGCAGGCCGCGGGTCGATCGGTTACGGAACAGAGGCACAGCGATCCTCCGGCAGACAATACCTGTCTACGATGATACTGGGCGATACCGAACATTCATCACTTCGCGGTTCTTTTTCCAGCCGAAAGAGTACCATATACACATGATTCATCGTTCAGTTCTTGCGTTCGCCGCCTGCCTCGTTGCGGCGCCATTCGCCGCACACGCCCAAATCCTTCGCGATCCGGGGGCGGTCGCATCGTCATCACCCGGCGATCCGGGAACGCTGAACGACGCGGCGTCCGCGCGCCGCGCACAGGCACAGTTCGAGCAATTCCGGCTCGCGAGCCTGCCCAGCGGTCGCGGCGGCGGCAACCCGCGCTGCGACGAGCAGGTGGGCAACATCTGCTATTGGTACGATGAGCGCGAGCCACCTCCGCCGCTCGAACCACCCGTGATCAAGCAGCGTCGCGACGTGTTCATCAGCATGCTCGATTCGGCGGCCGTGCATTCGCCGGGCGATCGATGGGTCGTCGAACAACGGGTTCGGTATCTGGCAGAGGCAGGACGCCTCGACAGCGCGCTGTCCGCCGCGCGGCAGTGCAAAGTCGGCGGGTGGTACTGCGATCTGCTCGCCGGATTCTCGCTGCATTTGCTCGGCCGATACCAGGCCGCTGACAGCGTGTACAACCATGCCATATCGCAAATGCTCCAGCGCGACCGGTGCGACTGGCGCAACATCGACATGCTGATCGATGACGACACGCGGCAGCAATATCACCGGTATGCCTGCGGCGATCCGCAGCGCGAGGCATTCGAAAATCGCGCATGGTTTTTTGCGAGGACGCTGTACTCGCTCGACGGGAACGATTCGCGCACCGAGCATTTTGCGCGCAAGACGATGGAAATGATGATGCGCGACGCGCCCGGGATGCTGCTCACCGATTCGCAGGAGGACGACATCGAGGTGATGCTGCGATTCGGCTGGCCGCGCGCGTGGTCGGTCTCCACGACGAGCAGAGGAATGCAGGGCGGCTTCGGAATGGGAATGCGCGGGCCTCCGAACGCGCGTCCGCAGCCGACGCAGGTGATCACCGGATACGAGCCCGTGCCGGCGTACCGGTACATCCCCGCGGGATTCGTGCTGAACGATCCGGCGATTTCGGATTCGTCGAACTGGAGACTTCAGCTGCCGCCGGTGATCGGACGATATGCGCCGGCGTATGCGGTCTCACTCACTCCGCTGGAACATCAGAAGGCGATGTTCAAGCGCGGCGATACCGCGCTCGTCGTGCTCGCATACGATGCGCGCGTGACGAAGCAGCTGGCCGGCGGAAAACTCACGGCGGCGCTCGTCGTTACACCCGGTGACAAGCCGGCGGATTATGGCAAGATCGTCCACGACGCGCCGGAGACCGGCGTCATCACCGCGCGCGCGCCGTGGGGACCGCTGCTGATGAGCGCGGAGGTGTACGCCCCCGACAAGCGATCGGTGGCGCGGGCAAGGTACGGCGTGAGCCCGCCGTTCGCGGTGGGAACGCGCGTCACGCTTTCCGATCTGCTGTTCTACAAACCGTTCGGACAGTTTCCGGGTTCAGTCGAACAGGCCGCGCCGCACGCGGTGCCGACCGAGCGGTTGCGCGCGGATGAAAAACTGGGCGTCTACTGGGAAGCCTACGGAACGGATCCGAACGGCGAGAAGATGAAGATCTCGCTGACGGTCGTCCGCGAGGCGGAGGAAAGCGGCGCCGTGGGCAAGAAATCGAAGACGGCGACGCCGGTTATTGTTTCGGTCGAAGATCTTTCGGCGCGGGCAACGAATGTTTCGCCGCGGGCGATCGAGCTGGATATCTCGACGTTGAAAAAGGGAGCCTATATCGTCGAGCTGGAGGTCGAGGTCGCCGGGCAGTACACGGTGCGGGCGGAGCACCGGATCGAGATTATCGGGCCGTGATCGATTTTTTTGGCAGTTGGCTCACTGCTAAATCGCCCGCTGCTTATTGCTCACGGCTAGGCCATTAAAGCACACAGCTCACAGCTACAGGCCTAGCGGTGAGCAATTAGGGTCGGGCGATTTAGCGGTGAGCTTTTAATGCGTTAGGGCATACACGATAAAGTTCACGCCCATTTTGTACGCCTCGTTCGACGCTTCGACCGGCTGAAATCCTGTCGCCGAGAATTCCCAGAAATTCGAGACGTCAGTATTGAAATTGATCATCACCATCTGCCGCTTCTTCGGATCGTTGTCCTCGAAAATTCCGCGGAAAATCGGCCGGCTTCGATCGTAGTACTGCGGCACGATATCAAATGAGTTGATATCGAAGAACGAGTGGAAAATCGGATTCGTCGGAGCGAGATCGACGATCTTGCCTTCCGGAAGGATCCGCTTCATCTGCGCCGCGAACGTCGCCCAGCCCTGAAAACCGTCCCGCCCGTCGTCGCGGAAATCGTCGAAAATTATGAATCCGCCTTTCTTCAGATAGGCGCGCAGGCATTCGGCTTCCTTGTCCGACATCCCCCAGTAATCCGCCTCGGCCATATACGCGACCGGATACTTGAACAGCTGCGGATCGTCGGGCGCGATCACCGTGCTCTTTTCCAGCAGCGGGTGCAGCGCGCTGATCTCGCTCACGATCTTCATGAGGTTCTGCTCGGAATTCGGATATCCGTGCGCCCACGCCGGCATGCCGCGGTAGTAGTACCCCATCGGGCTGTTCGTCGTGAAACTCAGACGGGCCAGCGTGAAACGGCCGTCATAGGGAATTTTTTCGATGACCGGATCCGTCCGGAACCCCGGATTGAATCCACCGCCGCCGCGCCCGCGCTGGGCGAGGAGCGGCGCGCTGACCAGCATGAGCGCGAGCAGGATGCGGCCGGGTTTCATAAGTTGAATCATACCCCGGATCGGGAAAGAGTGCACATGGCAAACCTATCGGGTCGCATCCCGTCGATCGCCGCGCTGGCCTCGATCGTTTCACTCTCGATTGCCGCCACCAGCGCCGGGCGCCGTCACGACAACGGTCTCGCGCGGACCCCGCCCATGGGCTGGAACAGCTGGAATCATTTCGGCTGCGATGTGAGCGCGAAACTCATTCGCGACGTCGCCGACGCGATGGCCGCGAGCGGAATGCGAGACGCCGGATATCAGTACGTCACGATCGACGACTGCTGGCAGGTTTCCCGCGACTCGAAGGGCGTGATCGTCGCCGATTCGGCGCGATTCCCGGGCGGCATCAAACCGGTCGCGGACTACGTGCACAGCAAGGGGCTCAAGTTCGGCATCTATACCGACGCGGGCCGCCTGACCTGCCAGCGGCGGCCGGGCAGCTACGGATATGAAGACCTCGACGCCAAAACCTACGCGCAGTGGGGCGTCGACTACGTGAAAATCGACTGGTGCAACGCGGAAGGCATCGACGCGCCGTCGCAGTATGCGAAACTCCGCGACGCGCTGCTCAAGAGCGGGCGGCCGATTGTCTTCAGCATTTGCGAATGGGGCAGCAATCATCCGTGGGAATGGGCGCCGGCCGTGGGAAATCTCTGGCGCACCACCGGCGACATTCAGGACCGGTGGAACAGCGTGCTCACGATCGTGAATCTTTCATCGCAGTACTGGCACGTCGCAAAGCCCGGCGCGTGGAACGATCCCGACATGCTCGAAGTCGGGAACGGCGGCATGACACGCGATGAATACCGCGCGCACTTCAGCCTTTGGGCGATGATGGCGGCGCCGCTGATGGCCGGCAACGATGTGCGCACGATGACCGACTCGACGCGTCAGGCGGCGGCGACCCGGGACATTTTGCTCAACAGAGACGTCATCGCGATCGATCAGGATTCGCTCGGCGTGCAGGGGATGATCGTCTCGAACAATCCGCCGGATCTGCAGGTGTGGGTGAAGCCGCTTGCCGACGGATCGCGCGCGGTGCTGCTCTTCAATCGCGCTTCGGTTCCCTCGCCGATGACGGCGAACTGGGGCAGCGTCGGAATAAAATCGAAGCAGGCGCGCGTGCGCGATTTGTGGACGCACGCGGATTCGAGCGGCGTGACTGATCGCTACACGGCGACCGTTCCATCGCACGGCGTCGTGATGCTGCGCGTGTGGCCCGCGGGCAACTGACGCCCCGCGCGCGCAACGGTTACCCGGGTCGCGCGAAAGTTTTCTTAACGACCGGAACAATAGCTCGTCGCGCCAAGTCTTAACACCGCGCGACGCCGCGTCGTCTAGTCGGTGCACGCATTCGTGCACGCGCTAACAAAACCTCGCGAGGATGAGCTCGATGAACCGGCACCACCCGCAATTCACACGTTTCGCTTCGTTCGTTTCCCTTGCCGTCGTGATTTCCTCCGCGGCATGTGACAGCAATAAGATTTCGTCGGCAGCAGGGCCGGCCTTTGCCATCAATCCGTGCAATACGTCCGGAACGCTGACGCTCGACGTCGCCAAAACGGCGACCGTCGATTGCAGCGCCGGCGGCACG
>DASYSH010000426.1:0-12803 GCA_036003525.1 Gemmatimonadaceae bacterium
GGGCGCGCCCCTGAGACTCAGCACCCCGGATCCCGCCGAAGACGCGCGCGAAACGGTGAAATCCACGCACTCCTCGACCGACTCCATCGGGATCACATATTGTCCGTCGCCCGATGTCACGAGCATCCCGCTGATGATTGCGACCGTCAGCGGAAGCCTGATGGTGAAGCGCGTTCCTTCTCCCGGCGTCGATGCGATCTCGATCGTGCCGCGCAGCGCGCGGATTCTGCGCCGCACCACGTCCATCCCTACGCCGCGACCCGAGATCGCCGTGACTTCGCCCGCGGTGGAGAACCCCGGCTCGAATATGAAATCGAAGAGCTGCTCATCCGGAACGGTCGACGCGTCGGCGACGAGTCCGATCGACTCGCATCGCGCGCCGATCCGTTCGCGGTCCAGCCCGCGGCCGTCGTCTTCGATCTCGACGATTACGGAACCAGCCTGATGCAGCGCGCGCAGCACGATCCGCCCGACCGGCGGCTTTCCCGCGGCGACGCGATCGGCCGGCGGCTCGATGCCGTGATCGACGGCGTTGCGAATCATGTGCGTGAGCGCGTCCCGCATCTGCTCGGCGATCGACGTGTCGACCTCGACGTCGTCGCCTTCGAGCGCGAGCTGCACGAGCTTGCCGCGGGCCTGCGCCGCGTCGCGCGCGGTGCGCCGCTGCGCGCGGAACGCGGGACCGAGCGGAACCATGCGCAGCGTCATGACTTCCTCGTGCAGCGACGCGTGCAGCTGCTCGAGCTGCCACAGCGTCCCGCCAAGCGCGTCGTCCGTGGCTGAGGCGGCGCCAAGGAGCTGCGTCATTCGCCCGCGCGCGATCGTGATCTCGGCGGTGAGGTCGAGCAGCCGGTCGAGGCGGCTCAGGTTCACGCGCAGCGAACTCTCGCGCGCCGGGGAGCGCACGGCCGGCGCGGCATCCGGGGTTTGTGCCGCCGAATCACCGGCCGGCGCGCGCGTGAGCGCACGGAGCGCGTCGAGCGATTCCATCAGGCGGGTCGCGATCGGTGCGTCCCAGGCAAGCACTCCGTCGCGCACACGCTGAAGCACGTCTTCCATTTCGTGCGCGGCGTTCGCGACGGCGTCGTAGCCGATCGTCGCGCTGTTTCCCTTGATCGTGTGCGCGCCGCGCAGCACGGAATGCACGAGCTCCGGGTCCGCGTCGCCGCGCTCCTCGAGCGCGAGCAGCCCCTGCTCCATGACAGCGAGATTTTCTTCCGTCTCGGCGCGATAGATGCCGATCAGTGCCTGCAGTTCGGAGTCCATGCGCATTCCTAGATCGTGTGGACGACGAGATCGCCCGTGTCGGGCCTGAACCGCAGCTTCCGCGCGCGATCGCCGCCGACTTCAATCGTTGTGACGACGATCTGATGCTCCATGAGCGATTGCAGCGCGGACCTGACGTTCTGGCGTCCGATGTGTCCCGCGCCGCCCCGGTACGCATCGAGGACGCACGCGCCGCCGATGACCTTGGCGACGAGGCGATGCCGCTGCGCGCCGAGACACTCGACCGATTCGATCAGCCGCGCGAGCGCGACGTCGCCGAAGCGCGGCGACTTCTCATGCGCCGGTGCAAGCGGCAGCAGGAAATGATTGAGCCCGCCGATGCGCGCCGCGGGATCGAACAGGCACACGCCAACGCACGATCCGAGGATCGTCGTGATCGTGCATGGCTCCGCCGACGCGGCGAACTCGCCGGGATGGAGATACACATCGCCGTTGGCGGGAGCGCGAAGCGATGTGGCGCGGAACGAACGCGGCTCGCGCGTATCCGCGCTCACTGCCCGCCCCCGGACACGCCGCCGGCTTCGACCCAGCTCGCGACTTTTTCGATGAGTTCCGTCTCGTCGACCGGCTTGCCGATGTAGTCGGTGCATCCGCTCGCAAAACCGGATTCGACGTCGAACGGCTCGGTATGCGACGTGACGAGGATGATCGGAACGGCGCGCGTCGCCGGCATCGAGCGGAGCGCCCGGCACGCGGCAAGGCCGTCCACGCCCGGCATCTCGACGTCGAGAAGAATCAAATCCGGGCGCGCGGCAATAGCAGAGACCACCGCCTCGTTCCCGTCACGGGCCAGCGAAACTTCGTATCGCCCCTCGAGCCGCCGCCGGAGCCATTCTCTGGCTGTCGCGGAATCGTCGGCGACGAGAATGCGGCGGCAGATGCCGCCATCGTGAAGTTCGCTCACGCGGGACTCTCGATGTGATCGTCGGCGCGGCGCGCCTTCGCAGCTTGCAGCGGCGCGCAGAGGAGGTTGCCCTGAAAAAGTGGAATGCCGAGCTGCGCCGCGACGAACAAGTCGGACGGCCGCTCGAGGCCCTCGGCGACGATCGTCGCGCCGCCCCGGCGCGCCAGGGCGACGACGCGCTCGAGCAGCTGGCGCGCGTCGTAAGAATCTCGCGCGGCATTCAGGAGTGGTCCTTCGATTTTTACGATGTCGGGATTGCACGCCTCGAGCGCGCGCTCATCGACTTCGCCCGATCCGAAATCGTCGAACGCGACGCGCATTTCCAGCTCGTGCAGCCTGCGCACCGCGTTCGCGAGCCGGTCGATGTCGAGACCGCGCGCATGCTCGGTGATTTCGAGCGTGACGTGATGCCACGGCACCTCGCAGCCCGCCGCCATCGCGGCGAGAAACGTCGGAAAAGCGGGCTCCTCGATCAGCGTCTCGGCGTCCACGTTCAGATACAGCGGGAACCGGATGTCCATCTCCGCGACGGTTTCGAGCGCAGTTGTTACACAGGCGTGATCCAGGATCGCGGACCGGCCGAGTTTGCGGCCGGCCGAGAACAGCGCCACCGCGTCTTCGAAGCGCGTCCCGGCGGGTCCGCGCGTGAGGCACTCGAGGGCCTGCACCGTCCAGCCGTTTGCGCCGAACCGGACGATCGGCTGAAACATCGTATGGAGCGCGCCCGGAATGAGCACGGTGTCGTCGAATGTCTCGTGCGCGGTCCGGCGTGGAGAAATTCCGTTCATGCCAGCCTCGCGGCTGGCGATTTTTCTGAACTCATCGTATGGTCTCTTGCGCGGCCGAGTGTGCGTGCCGCGTTGATTTCTGTCTGTGAAGTCGCGCACCGGGCCTCTCGCACGGCGGTCGCATCACGCGTCCATCAGTGTAGCGGCAACAGGTGCGGCGAATCCAATACCGGTTCGCTTGGACTTCGATGCGTTTTTTGGATACCCACCGCGGAGCGCTGTCGTGCGGCTACGTCATTTGCGCTACTTCGCAGCAATCGCCGAGGCCGGCACGATGACGCGCGCCGCGGAGAATCTGCGCATGGCGCAGCCCGCGCTCTCCCGGCAGATGCACGAGCTCGAGCGCGAACTCGGTGTCATGTTGCTCGACCGGCATCCGCGCGGAGTCGCGCCGACGATCGCCGGTGAGATGCTCGCGCGGTCCGCAACGCAGCTCATCGCGGACATCGGCGCGGCACTCGATCGCGCAGAGGCCGCAGCGACGGGGCGCCGCGGCCGCGTGACCGTTGCCATGCCGCGCGTGGCGCTGGTGCGCGGCATTGCCGACGCGCTCGCGAGCGCGCTGCGCGACCAGCATCCCGAGATCGCGCTGATCGTGCGCGAGGTCGATCCCGTGCAAGCATGGGAGCAGGTCGCATCGGGCGAAGTCGACGTCGGCTTCGGAGCGTATCCGGCGAAACAGCCTTCGGTTCATACGGAGCCGCTTTGGGAAGAGACGATCACCCGAGCCGTCATTCCGGCATCGCATCTGCTCGCGGGACGCGCGCGGATAACCGCGGACGAACTCGGCGGACTTCCACTCATCGTGGCCCCGCGCGGGATTCCGCTGCGGATCTTCGACACTGCGATTGCGCAGCTGAATGCGGTCGGACTGCGTTCGCCGCTGCTGACCGTCGACACCGGATTCGGCGGCGCCTGGCTCATGGTGGCGGCCGGTCGCGGATGGTTCATCGGATCGGAAACACTCGCCCAGATTCCGCCCGAAGGAACGGCGATCGTGGCGGTCGACGGCTTGCATGTGCCGATCGTCGGCGCGGTCGGCTGGCGCAAGACCGAACGGCGCCCTGTGGTGAGAACGGTGATCGAGATGGCGATCGATTTCGCGCGCGGCGTGCCGAACTCGCTCGTCAGCGCTGAGCCCGCGTTGCCGCCGGCGGCTTCCCGCACCGTGCGGCGCCGCGAACCGGGATCGATGCCGATTGCACTCGAACTGCGACATCTCCATGCGCTGCTCGAAGTCGCCGCCGCACAAAGTCTCGGTCGCGCGGCCGAGCGGCTCGGCCTCACGCAACCGGCGCTGTCGCGCCAGATCAAGGAGCTCGAGCGGTCGGCGGGCTTCACGCTGCTCGTGCGCAGTCCGCGCGGCGTTGCACTGACCGCGGGCGGAACCGCGCTCGCCAGCGAGTGCCCCGCGCTTCTCGGCGCCATCGAGCGGCTCAAGCGCGATGCGACGCGCGCGCGCCGCGGCATGGAAGGGCGGTGTGTCATCGGTGCCGTGACCACACTCGCGGCGACCGAGCTGCTCGGAAACGTCCTCACGCAATGCGCCGTGAAGCATCCGCACATCGAGGTCGTGGTCGAAGAAATTCCGACGCCGAAACAATTCACCGCGCTTCGTCAGGGAAAGATCGATGTGGGACTCGTCCACACCACTCCGCCGGGAGATGGCCCCGAGCAGTTTCGCCGCGAGCAGGTGCGCGCCGACCGCATCGACGGCGCGCTCTTGAGCCCGACGCACCCGCTTGCGACGCGCGACGAGATCACGGCCGCCGAGCTCGCAAACGTTCCGTTCCTGTTCATGGAGCGCGCATTCAATCCGCCGTTCTACGATCTCGTGATGTCGTCACTGCGGGCGATCGGGCTCAAGCCGCTCGTCGAAGCGACTTACGACGGCCTGCCGACGGTCTGGTCGATTGCGGGCCAGGGACGCGGATGGTGTCTGGGATTCCGCTCGCAATTCAAGAAGCCGCCATCGGGAACGGTCGCCGTGCGAATCACCGGCTTCGATGTGCCGTGGGGACTTGATGTCATGTGGAGAAAGGAGGAGCGCAGTTCGGTGGTGCGAGCGGTGGTCGAGGCTTTTCGCGCGAAGTAGCCGCTCATCGGCCGCGCGCGCTGCGCGCCGGCACTCCCGCGGCGTTGCGCAGCCCGCAGCGAGTTACGACATTCGGTCAGTGCCCATGTCCTTCGCAGTTTGGCCCTGACCGCAACTATAATGACCGCCGCCCGCCGAGCCGCCGTCGTCCTGTTCGCATTCATCGCCGCAGGTTCACCCCTCCGCGCGGCGGACGATCCCCGACTGATTCCAAAACCGCGCGAAGTTACGGCGGGGGAACTCTCACCGCTCGCGCGAGCGGTGTCCATCACGGGAGCTGCGAACGACGACGATCGTTTTGCGGCGAAGGATTTCGCGGACGCCATGAAAGGGCGCGGCGTGCGCATGGCGGCGGGCGCGGAAGGCGCCTTCAAAGTGTCGATGGTCCGCCTCGAGTCGGCGACGGCGAAGCGGCTGCTCGATGAAAACAAGGTCGTATTCAGCGACGAAATGAAAGGCGAGGGGTATGTGCTCCTCGCCAACAAGGAAGGTGCGGCGGTCGTCGCGGCGGGCAATGCCGGAATGTTTTACGGCCTGCAGACGCTGAAGCAGCTGATCCGCACCGACGGAGCGGCGCCGCGTATTCAAACGGCGGTCATCCGCGACTGGCCCGCGATGCGCTATCGCGGATTCCACGACGACCTCTCGCGCGGTCCCGTGCCGACGCTCGAGTTCCAGAAAAAAGAGCTGCGCACGTTTGCGGCGTACAAAATGAATGTGTACTCGCCGTACTACGAGCACACGCTCGCGTACAATTCGAACCCGCTGATTTCACCGCCGGGCGGCGGCATGAGTCACGACGACGTGCGCGCGCTCGTCGCGTACGCCAAGAAATATCACATCGATGTCGTGCCCGAGCAGGAAGCGTTCGGCCACCTGCATCACGTGCTCAAGTACGACATCTATTCGTCGATCGGCGAGGCGGATCACGGACATGTGCTCGCGCCGGCCGATCCCGCGTCACTGCCGCTGATCAAATCGTGGTTCGCCGAAATCGACTCGCTCTTTCCGTCGAAGTTCATCCACCTGGGCGCGGATGAGACGTTCGAACTCGGCTTGGGCCGCACGAAGGAGCGTGTGCAGAAAGAAGGAATGGGGCCGGTGTACATGGACTTCCTGAAGCAGATCGAGGGCGCGCTGCGCTACACCGGAAAACGGTTTCTCTTCTGGGGCGACATCGCGCAGGGAAGTCCGGATCTCGTGAAGTCGCTGCCGAAGGACATGCTCGCGGTCGGCTGGGGATATGGGTCGAATCCGCGGGCGGAGACGCTGCTGCGTCCGTTCATGAACGCGGGAATCGAAACGTGGGTCGCGCCCGGCGTGAACGGCTGGAGCCGCGTGTACCCGAACAATGATGTCGCGCTGAAGAACATCCAGGCGATGGCGCGCGACGGACAGCGGCTTGGTTCGACGGGACTGCTCAACACGAGCTGGGCCGATGACGGCGAAGCGATTTTGAACCAGCAATGGTACGGAATTCTTTACGGTGCCGCGGCGAGCTGGCAGGCGGGCGAATCGTCGATCGATGATTTCTCGCGCAGTTTCGGCCTGCAATTCCATGGCGACGGAAGCGGAAAGATCGACGCAGCGCAGATGAAGTTGAGTGCCGCGCACGCGCTGCTCACGAGGGCGGGACTGAGCGACGCCAACGACTATTTGTACTGGGTGGATCCGTACTCAACTGAAGGACAGCTGAACGCGCAGAAGATGCGGGTGGTATCGCGTGATTTTCGCATTCTCGCGGAGAGTGCGATGGTTCTCGTGGCGCAGGCGCGGGAGGCGGCGAAAGGGAAACTGCGCGAGAACGACGCTTTGGAATCACTCGAGATGGGCGCGCGCCGCATGGATTTCATCGGCATGAAGTTCGAACTGTCCGATGAGATTTCGAAGCTGTATACGCACGCATACGACACGGTTCAGGCCGGCGGCAACCCGGGACACGATCTCGGAGAAATCACCTCGAACATCAACTCGCGCACGGCGGATCTGCGCGACGGATATGTGCTCGGCCGCGAATTATACGAGAAGAGCTGGCTCGCGCAGAACAAACCGTACTGGCTGTACAATGTTTTGAATCGGTACGATCTCGCCGCGCAGACTTGGATTCAGCGGTCGGATAAAGTCGGGCAAGCTCGGTCGGCATACA
Source organism: Gemmatimonadaceae bacterium (assembly GCA_036003525.1). Lineage (GTDB taxonomy): Bacteria > Gemmatimonadota > Gemmatimonadetes > Gemmatimonadales > Gemmatimonadaceae > Fen-1231. The sequence continues at coordinate 7,221 of DASYSH010000426.1, forward strand.
ACCGCACGAAGAAATTGGCGCCGCCGGAGGAAGTGGGAATTCCGCGGTGGACGCAACCGATCACTCCATAACTGCAGGGGCGAGTGGAAGTCGGGTCGCAATTCCGCATTCCGCACTCTTCTCGGCCCTCCCCTCTCATCACAACGTCCGCCTGAACAGCCACGTCGCTGCTGTCATACAGACAACTGTAAACAGCGTCAGATAGAGAAGGTCGTATCCAATCGCCCCGAATCCCGTGTTCTTCAGGATCAGACACTTGATCGCGTGCACCGCGTACGTAAACGGATCCAGCACGGCGATCACTTTCATCCATCCCGGAAACGCCTGTTGCGGGTACACCGCGCCGCTCGGGAAATAGAGAAAAGTGTTGAGCACGCCGAACAGCGCGCGCGGCAGGAGCGGGTCGTTCATCCGCACCATGAGCAGGAACATCATGCTCACGAGCGCCATCGACGTGATCACGACGACGACCATCAGCCGCATCAGCCGGAACGGCTCGAAGGCGTCGGGCACGCCGGCAATCACCGATCCAACCGTTACGACGACGACCGCGGCGATGACGGCTTTGATCGCGCCGGAAATTGTGAAGCCGAGCACCAGTTCCAATTTCGTGATCGGCGTGACGAGATATCCCTCGTGCAGTCCGCGCGACTTGTCGTCGATGAAAATAATTCCGCCGCCGATCATGACCATCATGAAGATCGACATCACGATCGACCCCGACAGCAGATACTGGATATACGGCACGTAGGGATACACCTCGACCACATCGAGCGTCGTCGACTGCGACACGCGATGCGTCGTTTCCACCGGCATGTCGTACGCGACGATCATTCCGCTCGCGGTCGCCGCCATCGTTCCGGCGACGAAACCATCGGTGTTGTCCTCGATGATCGCCACGTGCGGATCATTCTTCGACAGCACGCGCCGCGAAAAATCAGGCGGGATCGCGAGCACTCCGTTCAGCTGTCCGTTCCGCAGCGCGGTCACCGCCGTTCCGAGATCGGCGTACGGGACCGGCACGAATGTTTTCGCGTTCGATGAAACGGCGCCCGCGAGCTCGCGCATTCTCACCGCGGGCATCCCACGATCCTGATCGACGACGCCGAGCTTGAGATTCTTTACCGTGCCGCCAAAGGCGTAGCCGAGCACGAGCAGCTGAACGATCGGCATGATGAGCGACATCATGATCAGCATCGGACTGCGCCGGAACCGGCGCATCTCGCGTTCGACGATCGCGAATGTGCGTTCCATCGCTACTTCGCCGCCCCAGCGGCCAGCGCCGGTGCTTCGGCGGCCTGCTCGCCGTGAAGCTGACGGCCCGTGAAATAGACGAACACATCGTCGAGCGTCGTGCTCTGCACTCCGAGCGTCTGCACTTTCACTCCCGCCTGCGCGGCGGCATCGAGCAGCGCCATCGTCGTGGCCGGCCCGTCTTTCGACGAGATATGGTATGCGTTTCCATCCGAGGTCACCGCCGCGACCGCGGGGAGCGCACGCACTTTCGCGTTCCAGTCCGCGGGCGCGTTGTCGAACAGCACTTCGAGCATGTTATCGCCCGGCACCGCGGCCTTGAGACGGATCGGCGAGTCGAGCGCCATGAGCTTTCCGTGATCGACGATCGCGATCCGGTCGCAGAGATGATCCGCTTCATCCATCATGTGCGTCGTGATCAGCACGGTGAGTTCGCGCTCGGCCTTGATCTTGTCGAGCATCGTCCAGACCGCTTTGCGCGAGACGGGATCGAGGCCCGTGGTGGGCTCGTCGAGAAAAAAGATTTTCGGCTCGTGCACGAGCCCGCGCGCGATTTCGAGCCGGCGCCGCATTCCGCCGGAAAGTTTTTTCACCTGGCTGTCCGCCCACTGCGTGAGATCGACCGCCTCGAGGAGTTCGCGGATCAATCGCTCGCGCTTCTCCTTCGGCACGCCGTACAGCTTGGTGAAGATGAGCAAATTTTCGCGGCAGCTCAGGTCGAGGTCGCTCGTCATCGCCTGCGGAATGACGCCGATCGCATGCCGCACGGAGTCGGGATCCGTCACGATATCACTGCCGTTGATGATCGCCGTCCCCGATGTCGGGAGCATGAGCGTGGTCATCATGCGAATGAGCGTCGACTTCCCCGCCCCGTTCGGCCCGAGCAGCCCGAGCGTTTCGCCGCGGTCGACCGAAAACGAAATCCCATCGACCGCGGTGAACTTCTCGAACACCTTGGTGATCGAGCGGACGTCGATCGCGAGATTGCCGGTCACGCCGCGCTCATCTCGCCGTCACGCTCTTCGGCAGGGTGACGTACGCCGTCATCCCCGTCGCGAGGCGGCGGTCTTTGTTGTCGACGCGAATGCGAATCTCGAACGTCTTGATGTCGCGTTTGGTCCGGCTCACATCGCGCTGGGTCGCGAAACCCGCGTCGACGCCGCGATAAAAAACCACGCCGCGTTTTTCATCACCCGACGGCAAGCGCACCGTCAGCGAGTCGCCGAGTTTGATCGCGTCGATATAACTCTCTTCGACGTCCGCGCGCACCCATAAATTATCCGGATCGATCAGCGTCACGATCGGCTGACCCGGGCTCACGACTTCGCCAGCGCGCGCCGCCGCGACATCGACGATTCCGGCGATCGGCGCGCGGATCTCCGAGTAGGCCAGCCGCACGCCGGCCTTGGTCGTCTGCGCACTCGCGGCGGCCTTTCCGCGCTGCGCCGCGAGCACGCCGCCCCTCCGAACCGCGACCTGCTCGGCCGCCGACTGGGCGAGTGAAAGCGCGGCGCGCGCGGACTCGACCTGCTTCGTCGTCGCGTCGACGCGCGCCGATGCGACGTCGCTGTTCGTTTTTGCCTGATCGCGGTCCTGATTCGAAATCGCGCCCGCTCTCAGCATCGCCTCGCTCCGGCTGAGCGAAAGTTTCGCGATATCGAAATTCGCCGCCGCTTCCCGCTGCTGCGCGACAGTCGCCGCGAGATTCGCCTCGGCCTGCTTGATCTGCTCCGTCGTCTGCTGCTGCTGATAGCGGAGCTCGGCTTCGCTCACCGCGACCTGGTCGCCAAGCCCTTTTTCGCTCTGCGCGGCGAAGGCCTGATCCGCGCGCAATTCGTCGGGGGAGAGCGTCGCGAGGAGCTGGTTCGCCTCGACCTTGTCGCCCTCCTTGACGAGAACTTTGCTGAGCTGCGCGCTGACCTGGGGACTCACGATCACGTCGTTCGTGGTCACGATTCCCGTGAGCACGAGCGGACCGGGCCGCGTGATGACGATTGCGGCAATGACCCCGATCACGATCACGCCACCGATGATGGCGCGTTTCTTTGAAGCCATTGAAAAACTCCGGTAGCCTTCGGCGACCCTTCGACTGGTGGCGGAACCCGCCACGGTGCTATTTACCCGCAGACGGAATGATAAGTCCGCGCGGGAATCATCGCGCAATCAAGACGCCCAGGGAGATCAGATGATCGCGGTTCGTGAACTGACGAAGCTGTACGGCTCGTTCAAGGCCGTGGATTCAATATCATTTGACGTAGGCCCGGGCGAAGTGCTGGGGCTCGTCGGGCCCAACGGCGCGGGCAAGACCAGTACGCTGCGCTGTCTCGCGGGAATCATGCGGCCGACCAGCGGCACCGTCAGCATCGGGCGCCACGATATCCAGGTCGAGCCCGTCGAGGCGAAGCGCCAGCTCGCCTTCATTCCGGACGAGCCGCACCTGTTCGACTACCTCACCGTGCAGGAGCACCTGCGGTTCATCGCGCGGCTGTACGGGATCGCGGACGCGGAGCAGCGCATTCCGCCATTGCTCGCGGAACTCGAACTCAGTGACAAACTCGAGACGCTGCCCGGCGCTCTTTCGCGCGGCATGAAACAGAAGCTCGCGATCGCGTGCGGACTGCTGCACAACCCGGCGGTGCTCATCCTCGACGAACCGCTCACGGGTCTCGATCCGGCCGGCATCAAGAAGATGCGCCATACGATTGCCGCGCGCGCGCAGGCCGGAGTCGCCGTCGTGCTGAGCTCACACCTTCTGCATCTGGTCGAAGAGCTCTGCACCAAGCTGTTCATCCTGCGCCGCGGTCAGTGCGTGGAAAGCGGCACGCTCGACCAAATCGTCGCGCGCCGCCCCGACCTCGCCGGCCGTTCGCTCGAAGACGTTTTCCTCACACTGACGGCGGATGGTGACGTCGCGGCGTCGCGGGAAGGCGTGTGATCGGCGCATTCGCGTTTCTGCTCTTCACGACGATGAGAAACCGGCTGCTCTCGCAGCTCCGCCGGCTGCGCACGCCGCGCTACGCGATCGGGTTCGTGCTGGGACTCGGATATTTCTGGATGGTGTTCGGACGCCATCTATTCACGATCAGCCGTGACGTCGCGGCGGCTCGCGGACGCGCGCCGCTGCCGACACTCACGGGCTCGCCGTTCGAAATCGTCGCGCCGGTGTTCCTGCTTCTCGTGTTCGTCGGCATCTGGCTTTTCGGCGGCGACATGCGCGCGCTCGCGTTTTCCGAAGCGGAAGTGACGATGCTGATGACCGCGCCCGTTCCGCGCCGCGGGCTCGTGCTTTACAAACTCGCGCAGTCGCAGATTCTCATCCTCATCAACGTCCTGATCTGGACGTTCATTCTGCGCCGCGGCAGCTCCACACTCCCGGGACCGCTGTCCGCATTGAGCGTCTGGGTGGTCTTTACGACGCTGAATCTGCATCGCATGGGCGAGGCGCTCACGCGCGCGTCGAATGTGGAATACCGCGCGGCGGGAATGATGAAGAAGCGGCTTGCGGGATTCTTCGTGCTGTTCGTGATGATTGCGTTCGTCACGATGGTCATCATCGAACCATTGAGCCGGCTGGATGCGCCGGACGAAAAAAATCCGTTCGCATTCCTGACCACCATCGTGACGTTCCTCAAAGCGCCCGGTATTCAGAAAATTCTCTACCCGTTCCACCTGATCGTCGCGCCGTCGTTCGCGCCAACCGTTCAGGCATGGGCGCTCGCGATGCTTCCCGCGCTTGGCATCATCCTGCTGCACGTCTTCTGGGTGCTGCGATCGGATGCGGCCTTCGAGGAAGCCGCCGCGATCGCGTCGACCAAACTCGCACAGCGCCTCGACGCAATCCGTTCGCGCCGATCGGGGCTCGAGCCGCCGGCAACGGCGGGCAACAAGACGTTCAAGCTCGCTCCGACCGGCTGGCCGGTGATCGCGATCGTGTGGAAGAACGCGATCGCGCTTCGCCGCACAATGAAGCCGGGCGCACTGGTGCGCCTGCCGATTCTCATATTCGGCTTCGCGATATTTTTCGGATGGAAGTCGGGAAAGCCGGAGCTCGCGATATTCATGACGGCATCCATCATGGGAATCCTTTTCCCGATGGTCGCAATGCAGGTGCTCCGCACTGATTTACGCACCGACATGATGAATCTGCCGCTGCTCAAGTCGATGCCCCTGGCCGGCGCCGATCTCGTGCTCGCCGAAATCATGTCGACCGCGCTGCCGGTGGCGGTGCTGCGCCTCGTGCTGTTTGCGATCGCAGGAATCGCGCTGCTGATGAATCCCGACTCCGGAATCCATTTGTCGGTCGCGATACTCATCGGAATCCTGATCACC
>DASYSH010000427.1:0-6834 GCA_036003525.1 Gemmatimonadaceae bacterium
CGTTCGATCCGAAAACCGAAAAGTGGGAAGTCACCGCGATTCCGACGCGCGGTTCCGTCGTGCGAAACGTGACGGTCGACTCGGCGCGGGGGATTCTCTGGATCGCGGAGAGCGGCGTGAGCCGCATGGGAAGGATCGACCTCAAGTAATCAGCCGCAACAGCAACCGCCTCCACCACGGATTTCACGGGAACGACCACGGATAAACAAAGCGTTCGTAATTGTCGCTCTTAAGAAAGCTGTTGCCCTATCCGCACCTGTTTCAGCGAAATCCGTGGTAAAAGCTCTCGCAGTTACGGTACGTCAGACCGAAGACATCGAAGACTTGTGCGCGCTTGCGTTCACGGTCTGCGACAGTTCGGCGAGCTTCCTGTCCGCCGCTTCTTCTTCGGCGAGAATTCCCCGCAGCAGCGAGACAGCATCCACGTAGTCGAGCTCTTCGCCCATCGCGATCAGGGACATGTACGCCCCCATCTCGTAATGCTCGGCGCGGCGTCCGCCGCCGATCAGCGCGCAATCCCGCAACGACGATTTCGATTCTTCGTCGGCGTCGCCGCTCGCTTCCTTGATAATGCCGGCTGTTCCGTTGCTGCGTTTTCCCTTCGGCTTCAAGTCGAGGAGGCCGAACACTTCCTCGAGCACGGTCACGTGACCCATCGTCTCCTGCAGGTGCCCGTCAAACGCGGATTTCAGTGCCGGATCCTTGGCCGCGCTCGCCATTTTTTTCAGCGCCTTCACCAACTGCTTTTCACTGTCGTACGAGTCGCAAAGCTCTTCGACAAAAAGATCGTGGAGCGTCTCGGATTTGCTCATGGTTCGAACCCCCGTTGGAGTGCATATGCAGTCTCACCGCGGGTAATTCGATTCGGTATCGGCCGTATGGATGAGAGATGGCCTAGGCGACGTATTTCTTTATCGCGCCGACCGTCCGGTCCATTTCGTCCATCGTGTTGAAGAAGTGCGGTGAAATTCGCAGCCCCGGCCGATCGGCCGCGTTGGCGCGCGTCGTCACCACGATCTTGTCGTTCTCGGCGAGCGCCGTTCCGATTTTTCGCGGATCGGCGGAGCCGGGTTTGAAAATCACGATCGCCGCGTGGCGCGCCGGATCGGTCGGCGTGTAGAGCTGCACGCCACTGATCTTCTTGAGGCCGTCTATCAGCGCCTGTGCGAGCGCGCGTGAACGCCGTTCGATCACGTCGCGGCCGATCGATCCCTGGAATTTCAGCGCCTCGGCCACTGCGGCGATTTTTGCGTCGTCGCGCTGGCCGTTGCCCTCGAACTTTTTCGAGATGCCGACCGCACCCGCGTACAAGCTGATCAGGCTCGGCCAGATACGATCCTGCACATCCTTGTTTACATAAAACACGCCGGTCTCTTTCGGGCCGCACGGCCATTTGTGCATCGAGCCCGTATAGAAATCGGGACGCATCACACTCAAATCGATGTCGAGCACGCCGAACGACTGCGCGCCATCGACCAGCGAGAGCACGCTTTTTTCGCGCGCCGCTTTGCACAACTCGGCCGCGGGAAACAGGTCGCCGGAATTGCTGCTGACATGCGTGAACGCCATCACTTTCGTGCGCGGCGTCACCGCCTTCTTGAATGCGTCGACGAGCGCTTCGGTCCCCGGATGCGGACTCACGTTTGGAATCGTGACCACCGAGAAACCAAACCGCTTCGCCTTCTCGGTCCACGCGAGAAGATTGCTCGGATGGTTGTCGCCGAAGACAATCACTTCATCGCCCGCGCCGAGCTGGATGCCGCTCGAGACGTAGTTGTTGCCTTCGCTCGTGTTGCGCGTGATGACGATTTCTTCGGGGGTCACGCGCAGCGCGGCCGCGAGCAGCTCCCGCGATTCTTCGCGAACTTTTGCGAGCGCGGCGTGCGTGGTTGGTGTGGGGCTCGCCTCGTATTGCCGCGTGAATTTGTCCGCTGCATCCACAACGGGGAGCGACGCGGGACAAAGATTCGCGGCATTGATGAATGCGAAATCACGCGGCAGCAGGAAACGCGACCGCACGTCGCGCCAATAATTTTCGTCGGGTTCGCGCGGCGCGCGTGGAAGCGGCGCGCTGGTGAGGCCAAGGTCGGCGAGCGAGAAGCCGCCTTTGCCGCCCTGCGCGAACGCGGAAACCGGAAAGAGCGCAGCCGATCCGGAGATCGAGAGGAGTCGCGCGAAATCGCGACGCGAGAGCTTTGCTGTCACCGACATGTGGCCTCCTGATGATGCCTTCAACCTACGTGTCAGTGTTGGGTCGCGCGACTCGCCAGCCCATCGAGCCGCGCAAGTTCCGCGCGCGCCCTGCTCCGCACCGTCACGGTCCACGCGAGGAAAACCGCCATCGCGGCGACGGGAGTCCAAATCGTGAGAAGCTGTCCCGCGTTGAAGGCGGATCCATGGACGCGCAAGCCGCCGATCCACCACGGAATGAGAAACGCGAGATCCAGCGCAACAACGATCCATCCGAGCCGGACGAATCGAAGCCGGCGGATGCAGAGCCGCCGCCGCGTCGCGAAATATTCCTCCTGCGGCGCGGCGACGCTTTCCGCCGCGCGAAGCTGGATTCGCGCGTCGAACAGCCATACCGCGGCGACGCCGAGCCCGACGATCAAGCCGAGCGACGCCTCGAACGGATTGCCGGCGTGACGAAGCGCTGCGCCGACAATCGCGAGCGAAACAACGGCGAGACCGCCCGAGACAACTCGCATCAGGACGATCGAGCGGCGCGCGCGACCGGTCCGCGCAATCAGTTCCTCGATTTCTTCAGACGATGTCCGCGCCGCGCGCCAGCTCTCTTCCCACGCCGACCACTCGTTTGTGTTGATCATCGGCCGCCACCTCCGAGCAGTTCGCTCAACCGATCCCGCGCTCGCGTGAGGCGGACCGAGACATTGTTCTCCGACGTGTCCTGCAGCGCGGCGATTTCTGCGATCGAGAATCCTTCAAGGCGAAGCAGCACGGCCTGACGCGGCAGTTCGGGGAGCGTTCGAACGGCGGACACCAAACGCGAGCGCATCAGCGCGCGATCGGTTTCCTCGTCGGGACCGGGCCGCTGGTCGGCGACGGAGTCGGGGATCGACTCTGGTTCGTCTCCGCGGCGCTTTCGTTCCGAGCTGTGCGTGCAGCCGCGGTTGTGCGCGATGCGAAACACGAAGGTGCGCTCCGACGACTCCCCGCGGAATCGCGGAAGCGCGCGCCAGATCGCGACGAGTATCTCCTGCATGAGATCGTCGTGGTCGGCATCGTTGCGCGCGTAGCCCGACGCAACGCGTGACAGCGATTCGCCGTGCGTGCGGACAATGCGATCGAACGTCGCATCGCCCGTCACCAGGCCTGCCCGTGCGCAGCGATCATTCTCCCCGCAATGCCGCAGCGGGATCGAGACGAACTGCCCGGCGCGCAGGGATCCATGCCGAGAGCCCGGCGGCCGCGAGCAGAATGAGCACGGTGCCGGCGAACACGACCGGATCGGCGGACCGCACGGTTGCAATCTCCGACCGCAGAAGGCGCGCGCCGACGACCGAGAGCGCGCCGCCAATGCAGAGACCGGCGGCGGCGATCGTCAGCGCCTGGCGCGCAACGACCCAAACGACGCTCGATCGCGCCGCTCCGAGCGCCAGACGAATCGCGAGCTCACGCGCGCGCAGCGCGACGCCGAATGCCAGCGCACCATATAGTCCGACCACGGACAGCATCAGCGCGAGCAGGGCAAACGCGGCGAGCACCGCCGCGCCGGTCCGCTGCGTGAACGTCGCCGCGGCGATGTGTTCAGCCAGCGTGCGCGGCTGCAGCGCGGGAAGCTCGACATTCTGCGCGGTCAGCGCCCGCCGCACGCCGTCGGTGAGCGCAATCGGATCACCGCTCGTTCGAATGTGAAGTGTGAGCGTGGGCACGAACCACTGCGCGAGCGGCACGTACACCACCGGATGGGACGCCTCGTCGAGACTGCCATATTTCCCGTCGTGGAGCACGCCGACAATCGTCGCCGTTCCGCGACCGATATCGAGCGTTCGCCCGAGCGCGGACGTTCCAGCCATGAACCGCTTGACGAACGTTTCATTCACGAGCGCGACGGGCCTGGCGTCCGCGCGGTCGTCCGGACCGATGTCGCGGCCCGCGACCACGGTGATGCGCATCGCCGACGCGTACGCGGGACCGACGTGCGCCCGCTCGGCAGTCATGTCTTCATTGAGCGCGGGCGCGTAGCCGTCGACTTTGAGGTCGACGATTCGCCTGCCGCCGAACCCGAGCGGAACCATCGTCGCCGCGCTCGCGACGGTCACGCCCGGAAGCGCGCTGATGCGCGCGAGCAGTTGCGTCAGCGCGACGACGCCCGTCGTATCGTTCACGCGCGCCGCCCGCATATCGGTGTCCACGAGCAGCACGTGCTGAGGATCCGAGAACCCGACATCGATCGCCGACGCGGCCTCCAGGCCGCGCACGAACATCGCGGCAAGCACGAGAAATACCACGCAGAACGCGAGCTGGCCCGCCACGATACCGGATCGAACCCGCGACCCGCCCCGCGAGAGCGTGCGCGATCCGGCGCGCAGCGCGCCCTGCGGCGGTGCGCGCATACCCGCCAGCGTGGGTGCGACACCGCATATGACCGTCACGATGACAGCCATGCTCACAACCGCGCCTAGAACCGCAAAGCTCATCGGAACGGGAAGGTTGATCGGAAACGCACCGCGTGGAACGAAGAAATACAGAGCGCCACGCACAAGATACGCCGCGCCGGTTCCAACCGCGCTCCCGGCGAGGGCCAGGAGCGCAGATTCGGCGAGCGCGCCCTGTGCGACCCGCGCTCGCGATGCGCCCAGCGCCAGGCGCAGCGAAGTTTCATGCTGTCTCGCGCCGGCGCGCACGAGCAGCAGGCTTGCGACATTTGCCGACGCCAGCACGACGAGCAATCCGGTAACCGCAAGCATCGCCGTGAACAGAGGTGAGAGGGTTCTCCCGAGAAATTGCGTTCGCAACGGCATCACTTCGGCGCCCGGAGCGGGACTGTCGCCGAAGCTCGCGCCGATTCGCTTTGCGATGGCGTCCGCATCGGCTCGCGCGGCCTCGAGCGACGCGCCGGGCGCGAGGCGCGCGAACACCAGCCACGATCTCAGCTTGCGATCGTCGAGCTGATTGACACCGGAAATCCGTGGCTGAAGCGTCGCGGGCACATACATCTCAGGCACGACACCGGTGTAAACGCCGGAAAATGAGGGCGGCGCGACTCCGACGATCGTGAACGGCTCGCCGTTGAGAAACATCGTCCGGCCGAGCGCGGCGCGATCGCCGCCGAAACGGTCCATCCAGTATTGATAGCCCAGCACGGCGACGGGCGCGATTCCGTTCACGTCATCCTCGGTAATCATTCGCCCCGCGATCGGTTTCACTCCGAGCACGTCGAAATAGCGGCCCGACGCGGTGGTTGCGAGCAGCGGCACCGACGCCTCATCGCCCGGATGGCGCACCGACACGCGAACGATTCGAAACGCCGCCATGCCGGCGAACGCGCTGGTGCCGTCGCGCAGCTGTTTGAATGTCGGAAACGACCACGCGCCCATTCCGCCGTTGGGGACGCCGACCTCGACGCCCACCAGCCGGTCCTGATCGGATGTCGCTGGAAATGGATGGAGGACCATTCCATCCATCCAGCTGAATACGGCGGCCGCCGAGCCTACGCCGAGTCCGATGGACAGAATCGAAACGACTGTGACATAGGGCGCGCGCAGGAGTGCGCGCGCGGCGAAGCGCAGGTCGAGCCAGAGATTGTTCATGTGCAAGATTGTCGTGCGCGGGTGAAAGATCGAGAAACGCCTCTGTTAGACAGTCTCCCAATCCCCGTTTTTCTTGCAGCCGTCCGGTCAGCCTTCCGGTTTCACGTCCGCGGGAATGCCGGTGCCGACGGCGATCGCGCGGTCGAGGGCGTCCAGATGCTGCGATCTCAGGATTCGCCGGCCATCGGGCGACAATAGAAACGCGACGAATTTCCCGGCCAGCGCGCGGTTTGCGGCCTCCTCCGGAATCGAGAGCGCGAACAGGATCGGCGCGCCACGCATCGTCAGCGTTTCGCCCGGCCTCTTGCCTGTGACTTTCGTCTCCGCCCGCGAATACACCGCACTGTCCGCAGGATTGCCGAGATCGATCGCGTCGGGAAGCTTCACATACTTGAGGCCGTCGTTCTCGGCAAGATTCTGATAAGTCCAGATATAGTCGAGCTCATGCGTTTGCAGCAGCGCAACCTGATCGGCTTCGCGCGGACGGACATTCCGCTCGGGTGCCGCCGCGAGAAGGCGCGCGTACAGTCCATTCTCATGATAGAACCGCTCGGCGAGCTGCATCGTGAGCAGCGTTCGGTATCCCGAGGGATCGGTATTCGGATCCGAACGGCCGGTTTCGACGCCGGGCGCAGTGATCGTCGCGCGCCAATTCTCCGCATTGATCGTCGCGGCGCCGCGCGATCCCGCCGTGTACGCGAGCACGATGCGATTCCGCGCGAAGAGCGCATACCAGTGCGCGTGCTGCGGCATCAGCAGCTGCGGGAACACGTCGGGATCGGCGAGCAGCACGACGTCGGGGGTTTTGTGCAGCTCGGTAATACGGCGCGCAATCTCGAGACTCGCGCCCGGTTCGAGCTCGTATCTGACTCCGGTGCGCGCGGCAAAACTGTCGAGGGCGGCGCGCAGGGGGCGCGTGATCGAAGCCGCATTCATCGCAGAGAGTACGCCGGGCGTCTGAGCCGGGAGGTCCGCGGCCGCCGATGAAAAGACGAGCAGCGCGACGGAGACCGGTGCAATCCGCTGCACATTCGGAAGGCTCAACATAAGTGCACCGCCG
>DASYSH010000428.1:0-1939 GCA_036003525.1 Gemmatimonadaceae bacterium
TCGCAGCCGGCACGAAACCCGAGGCGCACATTTTCGTGACTGGCGGGCACGGGTTCGGGATGGAGCCGCAGGCGAAAGCCAGCGATCACTGGTTCGACGACTTCGCGCAATGGATGCATGCGATCGGGGTGCAACCATGACGGTGAGCGTCAGGCCGCTGCGCACGGACGATCGCTCGGCGTGGGAAGTGTTGGCCCGGGAATACCACGCGTTCTACGAAGAGCACTTTTCGAACGAAACGTACGAACGCGTCTGGTCACGCCTCTGCGAATCGAAGGAGATTCACGCGCTCGGCGCATTTGCCGGCACCCGGCTGGTCGGCATCGTCCACTATCTCTTTCACGCGCACGTGTGGCAGCAGGATGTTTGCTATCTCCAGGATCTTTTCGTCGATGGCAACGCACGCGGCCGCGGCGCCGGGCGCGCGTTGATCGCTCACGTTGAGCACGCGGCCCGCGAACGCGGTGCGCTTCGTGTGTACTGGACGACCAAGCACGACAACGATCGCGCGCGTTTGCTCTATGATAAAGTTGCGACGTATTCAGGATTCATTCGCTATGATCGTCCTGTTTGACGATGCCGGGCTATCCGCGCCGGTTGTTAAGTACTTCGGCAAGCGTGCGCGTGGCATCGATCAACGTGTGCTCATCGAAGCCGCCGAACCCGAGCAGGAGCCCGTTGGTTCGCACCGGTCCGATGAAACAACCGGACAGGGTCGTGCCGGCCAGACCGCGCGCCGTCATTCGCCGGACGATCGCGCGATCGTCGGAGTTGCCGGACAGAATCGTCGCCACATGGAGGCCCGCGTCGGCGTTCAGCACGGTGAGCCTGTCACCGCAATTTTCGGCGAGCCCTTCGAGCAGCGCCTCGCGCCGCCGCTGGTAAATGGTCCGCATGCGGCGCAGATGGCGCGCGAAGTGGCCCTCGTCCAGAAATTCCGCCAGCGCGAGTTGGTACAGTGTGGGTGAGAACACGTCGAGCGCTTCACGCGCATCGAGAAACGATTCCCAGAGCGACGGCGGCACGACGAGATATCCGACGCGCAATGACGGATACAGCACCTTGCTGAACGTGCCGACGTACACGGTCCGGTTGCGCGCGTCCATTCCCTGGAGCGCGCCGAGTGGACGGCTCACGTACCGGTATTCGCTGTCGTAGTCATCCTCGATGATCCATGCATCGTGGCGCGCGGCCCAGTCGAGCAGCGCGAGCCGCCGCGTTGCCGACATCGAAAACCCGAGCGGGTACTGATGCGATGGCGTGACGTAGACTGCGCGGATGCGCTGGTGTCTCGCGAGCGCCGCTACGTCGAGACCTTCCTCGTCGACGGGAATTGGAACCAGCTCGGCGCCCGCAGCGGTGAACGCGGTGCGCGCGCCCGGGTAGCTCGGATCTTCGATTGCCACGCGATCTCCGCGCGCGAGCAGCACGGCGGCACTCAAGCGCAGGCCGGCCTGCGAACCCGAAGTGACGAGCAGGTTGTCGGCCTCGCAGTTTACCGCGCGCGCGGTTCGAAGGTGCGCCGCGATCGCGAGGCGGAGCGGAGCGAGGCCGGCGGGATCGCCATAGGCCAGGTGCGCCGGCGTCAGCCGATGCGCGTAACGCGCGACGATGCGCCCCCACAGCGGTTGAGGAAATTCATCGAGTGCGGGGAGGCTCATCCGAAATGGGCGCACGCCGCCCTCGCTGCGTCCCGGCGTGACCTGTGTGCGTTTGCCGTCGGCGGGGTGCATTTCGACGCGCGCTTTTGCGCGGAGCCGAGTGTCTGGCGCTGCGGCGCAGACATACGTTCCGGAGCCGACGCGGCCTTCGAGATATCCTTCGTGCAGCAGCTGTTCGTATGCGGTGAGGACGGGGAGTCGCGACATGCCGAGTTCAATGGCGAGCACTCGCGTCGATGGCACGCGTTGTCCCGGGCGGAGCAGCCCATCGAGAATTG
>DASYSH010000429.1:0-2952 GCA_036003525.1 Gemmatimonadaceae bacterium
CTGTGCTTGCACCGCGACCGCGGAAGCGGAGAGTGAAAGCCCAAGTCCGGCGGCGGCCAATTCCTTCATCATAGTGCTCCTCAGATGCGTGAAGATTGAGACTGGACAGCGCGGCGACGGTATACGATGGTTTGCCGTACACTATTGCGCCATTACCGGCTAATAATTTCATGCCAGTCAGCGACAGCTATCGAACCTACGTTCTCGAGCAACTCGGCAGAGTCACGCAGCGAATCCGCTCGAAGAGCATGTTCGGCGGAGTCGGCGTGTACTCGGGCGATCATTTCTTCGCGCTGCTCGACAATGACATGCTCTTCTTCAAAGTGGATGACGCCACGCGGCCCGATTTCGTTGCGGCGAAAATGCGCGCGTGGTCTCCCTTCGAGGATGGCAGGGAGGCGAAGGGGTATTACCAGCTGCCCGAAGAGTTGCTCGAAGACCCGGACGAACTGAGGCCCTGGGTGGAGAAGGCGGTTGCGGTGGCGGCGCGAAAGAAAAAACCAAAAAAGAGCGCGAAGCCGAAAAGACGTTAGGCGACGAGAGATCCGTCCAGCATCTGGCGGACCTTTCGCGCGAGGATTCTCGGATCCACCGGCTTCTGCAGAAACGCATCGCCGGGCTGAAGTTCGCCGCGGCCGACGGCGTCGTCGGTGTAGCCTGACACAAACAAAACTTTCATGCCCGGCCGGCGCGCCATGAGCTCGTTCGCGAGATCGTGGCCGCCCATCGACGGCATCACCATGTCGGTCGTCAGCAGGTCGACTTGGCCGCCGTGCTTGTCCGCGACCTTCAGCGCCTCGACACCGTCGGACGCTTCGAGCACCCGGTAACCCTGCGCCGTGAGTATCCGCGCGGTGAGCGTGCGGAGCGTTTCGTCGTCTTCCGCGAGGAGAATCGTCTCGGTGCCGCGCGGCAGCGGGGTCTCTTTTACTTCCTCGAGCTGCTGCGGCCGCTCATTCACCGCCGGCAAATAAATTTCGAATGTCGTGCCGTGGCCGAGTGTGCTCGCGACGCGGATGTGCCCGCCGCTCTGCTCGACGATTCCGAAGACGGTCGAAAGTCCGAGTCCGGTGCCGCGCCCTTTCGGTTTCGTCGTGAAGAACGGCTCGAAGATCTGCGCGAGCGTCGCCGCGCCCATTCCGGTTCCGTCGTCGGAAACCGTGAGCACCACGTAGGGTCCCGGATTCGCGACGGAGTGCGACATCGGCGTCGCGTCGTTGAGAATCGTGTTTCTCGTTTGAATCGCGAGCGTTCCGCCGGCGGGCATCGCATCGCGCGCGTTCACGGAGAGATTCAAGAGAATCTGCTGGATCTGGCCGGGATCGACGCGCGCGGATGCGAGATGCTCGCCGAGCGAAACGCGAATCGCTACGTCCTCACCGATCGTGCGCATCAGCATGCGCTGCGTGTCGGCAACGAGCTCGTTGAGATTCACCACTTTCGGCTCGAGCACCTGCTGCCGGCTGAACGCGAGCAGCTGCTGCGTGAGTTCGGCTCCGCGTTTCACCGCGGCGCGGATCGTTTCCGCGTCAGCGCGCGGCGTGCCGCTTTCCGGAAGCTCGTCGAGCAGAAAGTCGACCGACGCGAGCATCGTGCCGAGGATGTTGTTGAAATCGTGCGCGACGCCGCCGACGATGCGGCCCATCGATTCCATCTTGTGCGACTGGCGCAGGCGGTCGATGAGCGCGTCGCGTTCGAGAATCGACCGGCGCAGTTCTTCCTGCGAATGATACTGACTGCGGCGCTGCGTCTGCAGGCGCGCGGAGGCGACGATGCCGAGGGCGTTGATCGCGATGAAAATGAAAACGATCGGCCAGAGCTGCATGATCGGAGCCGCCCGCGCGACCGGCAGCGCGATGACGAACCCGACGCTGACGACGAGCGCCGGCAGTGCGCGTCTGATCAGCGACGCGGGCGACAGCGCATAGAATGCGAGGCACACGACCATCATCCCGACATTGTCGATGGGCGAGGCAGGGCGGACGAACGCGAGCGCGACGATCTGTACCGCGAACGCGACCGACCAGATGAGCGACGCGAGATCCATCGTCTCGGGAGTCGCGGGGCCGCGCGTCATTAGATAGATGGCCGCTGAAAACGCGAAGAACACGACGCGAATGATCGCGACGGGCACGATCTGAATGGCGTCGAGATAGGTGATCTCGAGCGCGAATACGGCGATCATCAGGACCATCACGATCGCAAAGCTGCCCGCGGCACGCGCGCGATCGACCGCGAGGAAGTGCAGCCGGTACGCCTTCTCCTCAGCCGGGGGAAGCGATGGCTCGATCTTTTCCAGCAAAGCGCGCATCGAGATGGCAGTTACTCCGCGGCTGCGAGCATGGATTCGGCCGCGCTACACGCGCGGCTTGGGTGGCGTCGAGTGCCGGTGCGTCGGAAGGCGCTCGCTGATCACACGCCGCAGCTCGGCCGTGAGCTCGCCGGCGGTGAATGGTTTTCTCAGGAAGCCGACGCCGCGCTCGGTGCCCTTGAGCGACAGCGCTTCGAGTTCGGAATACCCCGACGTCACGACGACGGGAAGTTCGGGCGAGTAGTAGCGCAAAATCTGCAGCGTGTCGCCTCCGCTCGTGACCGGCATGACCATGTCGAGCAGCACCGCCGTGATCTGATCGCGGCGTTCGGCGAACCGCTTGATCGCCTCCGATCCGTCGCGCGCCTCGATCGTCTTGTACCCCGCGTTGTTCAGCTGCCGCACGACGACCGCGCGAAACGATTCCTCGTCGTCAACGACGAGAATCGATCCCGGGTCGCTCTGTTTGATGTCGTCGGGCGTGGCATCGGGTGCGGCAGCGGACAATGCGGATGTCTCCTGGTTCTTTTCAGGTCGGAACGTGCTTGATTTAAACGAACGCTCGGGACACCCAACCCGCAACTCAATTCGACACGGGAATAACGAATGCCGCAGAAGGCACCACTGCAGTTGACGCACGA
>DASYSH010000430.1:0-5481 GCA_036003525.1 Gemmatimonadaceae bacterium
ACCCGCGGAAAGTTGCTGTGATAGAACGCGACAGTTGGAATGTCGAGCCCGCGCGCGGCGAGTCGAACGATCCACGGCACAAAGCCGGGACTCCCGACCTCGATGACATCCGGCCGCTCGTGCAACGCGATGCGGCGGTTCGTGCGCGTGGCAAGCATGAACCGATACGGATCCTGCGTCGGAACGCGCGGACCTTCGAGACGGTAGCAGCGGACGCCGTCGCTCTGCGAGAGCGCGTCGCGCGGGCCCGGAAGCACCAGCGTTTGCTTGAACCGGGGGTGCGCTTCGACGTACAACGCCTTTTCGCGCAAATACGTACGAATCCCGCCGGTCGTCTCGCCATAAAACTCGGTGATGTCGAGCACCGAACGCCGCGCGCCGGGACGGAGCAGCGGCGGCAGCGGCAACAGCGACAGATCGAGCCTCGAAGCCCTGATCTGCGCGTCTGGGAGAAAGAGCGCGTCGGTGCTCAGCACGGTACCTTTAATAATAGCAATGCGAAGGGCGGCGGACTCATGCAGGGGGTCGGGATGGCAGCGACGAAACTCGATGGCGCCGGCACACAGAAAATGAAGACTCTGGAGGAAGCGCAGATGGCGCTCACCCAGATTCACAGCATGGTCGAGCGGATGGCCGTAGAGGTAAAGAACGGCGGTGCGGTCGGCATTTTTCCAAACCAGATCAAGCGAATGGCCGGCACCCTTCAGGGACAGCTGAAAGGTCAGTTCGGCATGATAGCGGACATGTTCTCCGGGATGATTCTCGCCGCAGGCCGCGGCGGCAGCGAAATCGTTCGCGTACGCACGCTGCGCGAGTATGTCGCGCAGATTCGCACCGCGCTCGATATGGCGGCGAGCAAAGTCAAAAAGGAACACTCGGTCGATATCGTGATGGCCGACGACTGAGTCAGGGGTTTTGCGGTTGCCCGGTTACGCTCTGCCGAATAGCTTTTCCCCGTCTAGTTTTGCGTCATTTTCGACAGCATCCCTGCATTCGCTTTTCCCAGAAACGCAAAAAAACCAGGATCCCCCATTGATGCCCCGTAAGCGTCCGCGCCGGCTTGCCCCTGCCCTCATTTTGATAGCGGGAGCGCTGGCGGCAGCTGCCTGTGGAGAGAAGTATCCAAACTCCACATTTACCCACCTCACCGACTTCAACACGATCATCGACGGCCTGTGGAACCGGCTGTTGCTCCTCGGCACGATCGTGTTCGTGTTCGTCGAAGTCCTGCTCGTCTTCACGATCATCAAGTTCCGCCGTCGCGAGGGCGCACCGGACCCGGTGCAGACCCACGGCAACACGACGATGGAGATCACGTGGACGATTATCCCCGCGCTGATCCTGGTCCTGATCGCCATTCCGACCGTCGACGCGATCTGGAAGACCGAGGCGAAAGCCACGGCCAGTGCGATCCAGGTCGAGGTGATCGGGCATCAGTGGTGGTGGGAGTTCCGCTATCCGCAATACGGCGTCACGACGGCGAACGAGCTGTATCTGCCTGTCGGCCGCACCGCGAACTTCAAGCTCAACTCCAAGGACGTCATCCACTCGTTCTGGACGCCGCAGCTCGGCGGAAAGCGCGACGTCATTGCGAACCGCAACAACTACATCTGGTATACGCCCGATTCGAGTCTCGCCGGAAGCGTATTCAACGGGTTCTGCACTGAATACTGCGGATCGTCGCACGCGAACATGCGCTTCCACGTGTATACGGTGTCGCCGGCCGATTTCGAGAACTGGGCCGCCCACCAGAAAGAGCAGGCAATCGGATCGCCGGTCGGCGCTCCGGCCGCGCCGGCTGCAGCACCCGCCGCGGGCGTGAAAGTCGCGGCTGCCGCCACGAAGCCTATGGCGCCGGTCGCAACGACCCCACCGAGCACCGGCTACGAGTTCCCGCGCGACAAGATGCCGGCGCACACGATTCCGCAGACGCCATATCCTGTCGGCGACCGCGAAGTGAAGTACGACGATTCGCTGCTCGGTCAGGGCGACGCCACTCGCGGACATGATCTGGTCGCGAACCAGGCGAACATGGGAACCGTGCCCTGCCTCACCTGCCACGTGATCAAGGGTGAGTACATGGTCGCCGGCAAGCAGATGTTCAGCGATGACAACGCGAAGGCGCCGAACCTCACCCATTTCGCGACGCGCCACACGTTCGCCGGCGGCATCTATCCGGCGACGCCGGCGATGCTCGCGCGCTGGGTCAAGAATGCCGAGCACATGAAGCCGGGCTCGCTGATGACCACGCTCGGAAACGGCGAATACGCGCCGTCCATGAAATCGAAGCGCACGACGGGCCTCGACGACCGGCAGATCGCCGACATCGTCGCGTACCTGTTGTCACTCAAGTAGACCGGGGAGACGACCATAATGGCCACCACCGCCGCCACCCCGACTTTCGCTCCGAGCGCGACGTACGAGCAAACGGGAATTTGGAGCTGGATCACGACCGTCGATCACAAGCGGATCGGCGCGCTCTACCTGTACACGGCACTGTTCTTCTTCATGTTCGGCGGACTCGAGGCCGGCGTCATTCGCTGGCAGCTCGCGCAGCCGAACCAGCACGTCGTATCGGCGGAGCTCTACAACCAGCTGTTCACGATGCACGGCACGACGATGATCTTCCTCGCCGTCATGCCGCTGTCCGCCGCGTTCTTCAACTTCCTGATTCCGCTGCAGATCGGCGCGAGAGACGTCGCGTTCCCGCGACTCAACGCGTTCAGCTACTGGGTGTACGTGCTCGGCGGAACGTTCATGACGCTGCCGATCTTTTTCAACACCGCGCCCAACGGCGGATGGTTCGGTTATGCGCCGCTGACGACGTTGCCGTTCTCATCGGGGCTGAACATCGACTTCTGGGTGATGGGCCTCCAGATCCTCGGCATCAGCTCGCTCGCGGCGGCGTTCAACTTCATCACGACGATCATCAACATGCGCGCACCCGGCATGACGCTGATGCGCATGCCGGTGTTCACTTGGATGTCGTTCGTCGTGCAGTTCCTGCTCGTGCTCGCCTTCCCGGTGATCACGATCGCGCTCGTGTTCCTGCTGTTCGATCGTTTCTTCGGCACGAACTTCTACGAGATCGCCGCGGGCGCCGATCCGCTCCTGTGGCAGCACCTCTTCTGGGTGTTCGGACACCCCGAGGTGTACATCCTGATTCTGCCCGCGTTCGGACTCGTGTCCGAAATTCTGCCGACGTTCTCGCGCAAGCCGCTGTTCGGCTACAACGTCGTCATCTACTCCGGCATGATGATCGGATTCCTCGGCTTCGGCGTGTGGGCGCACCATATGTTCGCGGTCGGAATGGGCGCGACGGCCGACACGGTCTTCGCACTCACCACGATGCTCATCGGCATTCCGACGGGCGTGAAGATCTTCAACTGGATCGCGACGATGTGGGGCGGTCAGATCCGCTTCGCCGCGCCGATGAAATTCGCGATCGGCCTGATCGCGCTGTTCACGATCGGCGGCATTTCGGGCGTGATGCACTCGTCGCCGCCGGCGGACTTGCAGCAGACGGACACCTACTTCGTCGTCGCGCACTTCCACTACGTGCTGTTCGGCGGCTCGATCATGGGCATCTTCGCGGGCATTTATTTCTACTTCCCGAAGATCACGGGCCGCTACATGAGCGAGACGCTCGGCACGTGGCATTTCTGGTGCACGTTCATCGCGATGAACCTCACGTTCTTCCCGATGCACTTCAGCGGAATGCTCGGCATGCCGCGCCGCATTTACACCTACGATGCGGGTCAGGGCTGGGACACGTTCAACCTGATCTCGTCGGTTGGCACGCTGCTGCTGATTCTGTCGACGCTGATTTTCGTGGTGAACTTCCTGAAGAGCCGCAAAAACGGCGCTGTTGCGCCGGGTGATGCGTGGGGCGCAGGCACGCTCGAGTGGTCGATCCCGTCGCCGCCGCCCGATTATAACTTCGCGGAAATTCCGGTCGTGACGTCGCGCTATCCGCTGTGGGATCTGAAGCATCCCGAGCGCACGGCCGGCATCGCGCATTCCGCCCCGGACGCGATGACGATCACCGACGCGCACGCCACGCCGGTCCACGAAGAGACCGGCCACAAGACCGCGGCGCAGCTCGGCATTCCGATGCCGTTCAACACGGTGAAGCCGGCGATCGCCGCGGCGGCACTCGTAGGTATGTTCGGCGGCCTGATGTTCATGCACAAGAATCAGTTCGCAACAGCCATGACGATCACGATCGGCAGTGCGTCGCTGTTTGTCGGCACGCTCTATGCCTGGCTGACCAGCCCTCTCGAATAGAACGGAGACGACTTCCTTGGCTTCCGCCGTCATGCACGAAGAAGTTCACGAGCACACGCACTACACGACCACCGGTCTCGACAACCGGAAGGTCGCGATCTGGGCATTCATCGGATCGGAGTGCATGCTGTTCATGTCGCTCATTTCGACTTACCTCGTCTACAAAGGCAAGTCGATCGTCGGCCCGTATCCGCACGAAGCGTGGACCGACGCAAGCGGCCATGTTTTCAAGCCCATTCTGAATATCCCGGTGACATCACAGTCGACGTTCGTGCTGCTGATGTCGTCGCTGGTGATGGTGCTCGCGCTCGCCGCGGTGGAAAATCGCGGGAAACCGGGCTACGCCGGAACGCTGCTCGGCAACTCGAAGCTCTGGCTCGCGGCCACCGCAATCCTCGGCACGACGTTCCTCGGCTACCAGGCGTACGAGTTCACCTCATTCGTGCACGAAGGCCTGACGATCCACACGAATCTGTTCGGATCGTCGTTCTTCACGCTGACGGGTTTCCACGGCGCACACGTGACCGCCGGCGTACTCTGGCTGCTGACGCTGCTCTCGATCGACATCAAGCGCGGACTCACGCCGAAGGACGCGCTGCTCGTCGATATCTGCGCGCTGTACTGGCACTTCGTCGACGTCGTTTGGATCGCGATCTTCACACTCGTCTATCTTATCAAGTAGGATTCATCGATTATGAACGATCACGCTCCGCACGCCGATCACGCGCACGAACACCCGACCTGGAAGCAGTACAAGTGGGTGGCGCTCTGGCTGACGCTCATCACGGTCTTCGAAGTCTGGATTTACTACACGCCGTTCAAGGACACGCCGTACTACGTGCCGCTGCTGCTCGTGCTGTCCGCGACGAAGTTTGCGATCGTGGTGCTGTTCTACATGCACCTGAAGTACGATCACAAATTGTTCAAGGCGCTGTTCACGGGACCGCTGATTATTGCGGTGTGCACGCTGCTCGCGCTGTTCGCGCTTTTGACGCGCGTTTCCGGGGCGGGTTGAACGCGGAACTGCATGAAACGAGTTGACTGTTAACCACTAACTGTTGGTCGGTTAACCAAGGTTTGAAAATCAGCCCGGGCCACGAGCGTCGTCGAAACGCTTCGGTGTCCGGGCTGATTTTTTTACCTTGGGTAACCGACTGGACTTCACCCGATTTTGTAGACACGTGAGTTAAGCGG
>DASYSH010000431.1:0-2309 GCA_036003525.1 Gemmatimonadaceae bacterium
GTCGGACCGCCGTCCTCTGATGAGTACTGGCACATCGGCGAAACCACCACGCGGTTGCGCACGGTTACACTACGCAGAGTGATCGGCGTGAAGAGCAACGGGAGTTGCGCGTTCGATGACATCGGGGCGATTCCAAAAAAAATCGTTGTGCGGAATTCTAGCAAATCAGCCTGCTAAGATGCCGCTTGCTGAGCTCAAGTTTCGCGGAGGAGGGGAGATTGTGACGGACCCAGCAGATGACATTAGAACGATCGCAATCGTGGGCGCGGGTCCCGGGGGTTTTCGTCTGGTCGCGAACCTCGGATTGGCGGGTTA
This sequence comes from Gemmatimonadaceae bacterium, assembly GCA_036003525.1. Taxonomy (GTDB): domain Bacteria; phylum Gemmatimonadota; class Gemmatimonadetes; order Gemmatimonadales; family Gemmatimonadaceae; genus Fen-1231. The sequence continues at coordinate 316 of DASYSH010000431.1, forward strand.
TCGCCTGCGCCTCAACGATATCGACGATACCAAGCTGACCGCGATCCGCGCACGCGGCGGTATCGAGGTCGAAGGAACACCCGGCGGTTTCGCGCCGATTCAACTTGCGACGACCGATCTGCGGGCGGCAGCCGAAGGCGCCGACTTGATCATCGTCGTTTCCGGCGGCAATACGCAGCCCGGCGTGGCGCGCGCATTGGCGCCGCTGCTCGTCGACGGGCAAACGATATTGTTGATTCAGGGCAACACGGGCGGTTCGCTCGTCGTGCGGCGGGAACTCGACCGCGCAGGGTGCCGTGCCGACATCGAATTGGCTGAGACCGATACTTACCCCTACGCGATGCGGTGGGTCGCGCCGACCTTGATGCGCCAGACCACGCAGAAGCGCTGGATCCAGATTGCGGCATTTCCGGGCAACCGGAGTCAAGCGGTGCACGCGCGCATCGGCCGCCTGTTCCCGCAGGCGGTCGCAGCGCCGGACATCCTGCACACGGGTCTTGCCAACATGAACGCGGTGTTTCACGTCGCGAACTGCGTGGCCAATGCGGCGAGAATCGAACGCGGCGGCGGGCATATGTTTTATGGCGAGGGCGTCACGCCGGCCGTGGCGCGTCTCTACGAAGCGATCGACGCCGAGCGCATGGCGATCGCGGCGGCACTCGGAGTCGGAATCCCGAACCTCGTTGACTGGGTGGCGCGCGCATACGACGTGCGCGAAGCGAACCTGGTGAAAACGTTCGAGCGCCTGACGTATGACCCGGACGGACCTTACGTGGCGAACAAGGCTGCCGGCACGCTTGACCACAAGTACATCGTCGAAGACGTGCCAACGGGTTTGATCCCGATGCAGGAGCTGGGATCGGCAACCGGAATTCCGACGCCGGCGATCGATGCGCTGGTTCAGGTGGTGCGATTCATGACCGGACGCAGTTTCGCGGCCGAGGCGCGGACGCTCGCGCGTCTGGGCTTGGCCGATCTTAACGCGGCGCAGATCCGCGATGTGGTGCGTGACGGATTTCGCTGAAAATTACACCGTGCGCAAAGTTGAGTTAGTACACGCGGCCGCCGTGGTGATTCTCGCAATCATCGCCGGCGCGTGCTGCGCACAGAATTTTCCGACGCGGCCGGTGCGATTCGTGTTGAGCTACGGCGCGCCCGGCGGAACACCGGACATCATCGCACGCATGCTCGGAGCCAGACTCACGCAACTATGGGAGCGCCAGGTCGTGATCGATCCGCGTCCCGGCGGCGGCGGGATCCTGGCTGCGGAAATTGTCGCCGGCGCCGCTGCGGACGGCTACACGATTTTTCTGGTGAGCCCGAGCCATCTGATCAACGGCGCGCTCCATCCCCGGCTCTCCTACGATCCGTTGACGAGCTTTGCCGCTGTTACCCAGGTCGCGGACGTTCCCAATATACTTTCGATCCATCCATCGGTGTCGGCGCGCTCGGTTCGCGAGCTGATCGCATTGGCCAAGGCCAAGCCGGGCAGTCTCGCCTATGGCTCCGCCGGCACCGGCTCATCGCAACATCTGTCGGGCGAGCTCTTCAAGAAGATGGCGGGCGTCGATATCGTGCATGTTCCGTACAAAGTCGCGACTGCTGCCGTGATCGATTTGATCGCGGGACGCATTCAGGTTGCGTTTGCGTCGAACTCGTCGCTGCCGCATATCCGCGCGGGCCGGCTCGTCGCACTCGCGGTCACGAGCGCGCGGCGCTCTTCGGCGTTACCCGAGCTGCCGACGATCGCGGAGTCCGGCGTTCCGGGTTACGAAGCGTCGGGTTGGTACGGCGTTCTCGTTCCTGCGCGAACGCCGCGGGCTATCATCGTCAGGCTGCACGACGACATCGCACGAATCCTGCGCGAGCCGGAAGTTCGCGCGCAGCTCGCCGCCAATACCATCGAGGTCGCGGTGTCGGCGACGCCAAACGATTTCAATGCGTTTCTCGTCAGGGAGAGCGCAAAGTGGAGCATGCTCGTCAAAGAATCCGGC
>DASYSH010000432.1:0-11634 GCA_036003525.1 Gemmatimonadaceae bacterium
CGCTCGGACTGCCCGGCACCTGGCTGATGGTCGCGATCGCGATCGTCGATCGCATCGCTTATCCCGCGAGCGGCATCGGATTGATCACCATCGCAGGCGTGGCATCGGTCGCGCTGGCTGCGGAACTGGTGGAACTCGCGCTGATTGCGCGGTTCGCGCGCAGCTACGGCGGATCCCGGCGCGCCGGGTGGGGCGCGGTGATCGGCGGATTCGCCGGCGTGATCATGGGCGTGCCGGTCCCCATCGTCGGATCCATTATCGGCGGGTTCATCGGCTCATTCATCGGCGCGCTCATCGCCGAATTTGAGCTCACGGGCGATCATCGCGCCGCGACACGGGCCGCCACGGGCGCGCTCTTTGGGCGCGCAGCCGCGGCCGCGATGAAAGTCGCCGCCGGCATTGTGATCGTGGTTTGGGTTCTCGCAGCGGCCGCGACGTAACTCTTCCCGCCGCTCGTTTCCCTCCTCAGAACTCCCCTCCGCAGCCTGCAGTCGTCCGCTCGCCGGAGGCCATGTCGAAAATCGAGACTCCCGTTCGACTATCTGTCGAAGCTCGCATATTTACCACACATAACTCACGAGGGTTCTCCAATGAAGTATCTCTGCCTGATCTACGCCGAAGAGGCCGCGTTTGGAAAAATGTCGCAGGACGACGCCAGCAAGATGATGGGCGAATACATGGCGTTCACCAAGGACATCCAGGCCAGCGGCAAATACGTCGGCGGCAATCCGCTCCAGCCGACGTCCACCGCCACGACCGTGCGCGTTCGCAACGGCAAAGTCTCGACCACCGATGGCCCGTTCGCCGAAACGAAAGAACAGCTCGGCGGTTACTATCTCATCGATGCCAAGGATCTCAACGACGCGCTCCAGGTTGCCGGCCGCATTCCCGGAGCGAAGGTCGGCTCGATCGAGGTGCGCCCCATCCGCGAGATGTAACAGCGGGCGCAGCGCCTTTACGCCGCTGTGAAGTCAGCGCCCGATGCATCAGCAATATCCGCACGCGTGCGCGAGCTCGTCGATCGCACTTATCGCGACGACTCGCGCCGTGTGCTGGCCACACTCATTCGACTCCTCGGTGATTTCGACGCGGCCGAAGAAGCGCTGCACGACGCGTTCGTCGCGGCGATCGAGCGCTGGCCGGCCGAAGGCGTTCCGGCGAATCCGCGGACCTGGCTCGTCAGCGCCGGCCGGTTCAAGGCGATCGATCAGCTGCGCCGACGCGCCGCCTTCGACGACCGTCGCGCCGAAATCGAACGTCAGCTTTCGGAACTTTCGCATCAGGAACCCGTGATCACCGAGGACGGCGACATCGTCGACGATCGCCTCCGCCTCGTATTCACCTGCTGCCATCCCGCGCTCTCACCCGATGCGCAGGTCGCGCTCACGCTTCATACGATCGGCGGCCTCACCACGGAAGAAATCGCGCGCGCATTTCTCGTCCCCGCGCCGACGCTCGCGCAGCGGATCGTGCGCGCAAAAAACAAGATTCGCGATGCGCGCATCCCGTATGAAATCCCCGAGCACTCCGATCTTCCCGAGCGGCTCGACGCCGTGCTCGCCACGCTCTATCTCATTTTCAATGAGGGCTATTCGGCCACGTTCGGCGAATCCGTAACGCGCTCTGATCTCTGCGGCGAGGCGATCCGCCTCACGCGATTGCTGTTGGGCCTGCTCCCGGAAGCCGAGGTGATGGGGCTTCTCGCGATGATGCTGCTGCACGATTCGCGCCGGGCCGCGCGATCGTCGAGCGACGGCGAATTGCTGCTGCTCGAGGAACAGGATCGCTCGCGCTGGAATCAGGAACAGATTCGCGAGGGAATCGAACTCACCGAACGCGCGCTGCAGTCGGGACCTGCGGGGCCATATGCGATTCAGGCCGCGATCGCCGCCGTTCACGCAGAGGCCAAGCGCGCGGCCGAAACCGACTGGGCGCAGATCGTCGAGCTGTACGATGCACTGCTCAGGCTTGGCGCATCACCGGTCGTCGAACTCAATCAGGCCGCGGCGATCGCAATGCGCGACGGCCCGGAGCGCGGACTCGAGCGCATCGACCGGCTGCTCGCGCGCGGCGAACTCGCGAGCTACCACCTCGCGCATTCCGCGCGCGCTGATCTCTTCAGAAGGCTCGGCCGCACGAACGACGCGCTTGCGGCGTACGCGACCGCGCTTGAGCTCACGACGCAGGAACCCGAGCGGCGATTTATCGAAAAGCGCATGGCCACACTTCGAGGACATTAGGAACTCTTTGCCACAGGTTTTCGCGAGTATACGAGGGTCTGTCCCGTGCAGGGTCGGCCCGCGCGTTCCCGCGTAAACCTGCGGCAATTGTCGTTTCTTGAGCCCGTGCACCAGTCCTGCGGCAATTGTCGTTTCTTCGTCGCGCGAGCCAGTATTGTGGTGGCCCAGCCCCTATTCTATGAAACGACTTCTAATCGCTCTCGCGCCCGCGCTGCTCTCCGCGCAAGCTCCCAAACGCGCGTTCACACTCGCCGACTGGTACCGCGTCACCACGCTTCGTCAGCCCGCGATTTCTCCCGACGGCAGGATGATCGCGTTCACCGTCGTCACGGTCCGCGAATCGGAAAACCGGCGACACTCCGAGATATGGATCGTTCCCACTGCGGGTGGCGCACCACATCGTTTTAGTTCGCCCGGCGTCGAGAGCACCAATCCGCGATGGTCGCCGGACGGCAAGCTGCTCCTTTTCAATTCAAGCCGCCCGGGCAGCGCGAACGGCGTGTGGATGGCGCGCATGGACGAGCCGTCGGGTGAGGCGCAGCCCTTCGATGTGAAGAATCTTCGCAACGGCTCCATGCCCGCCGATCGCAGCTTTGTCGTGTTCACGACGACACCCGACCGGCCGCCGGCTCCACCGGCCAGCGATCCATACGCGACGATGGGCGCAGCAAGACCGCCGTACGGATCGATCACGCACCCGGTCGACCCCAAGCGCTTCGACGGAAAGCAGATCATCGAATTTCCGTTTCGCCAGAACGATGTCGGCTACAATGCTCCGCGCGTGAGTGCGCCGGCAAATATTCCAAGTCAGATTTTCTCGCAGTCGATCGACGGATCGAACCGGCGCCAGCTTACATCCACCGCGTACAGTCACGGCAGCGAAGCCGTCTCACCGGACGGAAAGTGGATTGCCTTCATAACCGACGCGCAGCTCCGCAGCGATGCCGTCGTGCAGGCGTACAATGATTCGCTCGACCTCCTCGTGTACAACCGGCAGCGCGACGAAGCGCCCTGGAACGACTACGACATCTTTGTAATTCCCTCGACGCCGTGCGACGCACCCCAGGGCTGCGAGCCGCGCCGCGTCGGACGGCTCCCCGGAAATGAGTTCGCGCTCCAGTGGTCGCCCGACTCCAAGCGGATTTCATATCTCACGCGCGCGACCCGCTACAGCTCCGTCCGCATGCACACGATCGATGCGGCGGGCGGAGCGCCTGAGAATCTCACCGGAGACTGGAAGTACGAGCCGGCGTTCTACTTCTGGCGTCCCGATGGAACGATCACCTTCACTGCTGATGTCGGTGGCCAGACCGGCGTCTTCTCGATGGTGCCCGGAACGAAAAAGATCACCGAGATCGTCGGCGGACGCCGGCGCCTCTCGGAGTTCTCAGTCGACGCCCAGCATGCGAAACTCGCATACATCTCGGCGAGCCCGACCACCCCGACGGAACTCTACGCGGTCGACGCCGATGGGAAGAACGAACGCCAGCTCACGCACTTCAACGATGCGCTGAACAGTGAAGTCGCGTGGTCGGAATCGGAAAAATTCACGTATCCGTCGGTTGGCGGCCGCGAGATCGAGGGCTGGCTCATGAAGCCGTTCGGATATCAGTCCGGAAAAAAATATCCGCTCGTTGTCTACATTCACGGCGGACCGCACTCGCAGTATCTCGAAACCTGGTTCGACGAATTCCAGAGCCTCACGGGCGCCGGATTCATGGTGCTCTACACGAACCCGCGCGGCTCGGGCGGGTACGGCGCGGAATTCACCTACTCGATCCGCGGCCGCTGGGGCGACGAGGACTATCAGGACATCATGAAAGCCGTGGACATCGTCGCGAAACGCCCCGACGTCGACTCGACGCACATGGGAGTCACGGGTGGATCGTACGGCGGGTTCATGACCGGCTGGATCACGTCGCACACGCGACGTTTCGCCGCCGCCGAGGCCGATCGCGCGAACATGGACTGGGTAAGCTGGTATGGCGGTTCGGATGCCGCGCAGGGACTCACAGAATCCGAGCTGCTCGGCAAGCCGTGGGAAAACTGGAAACTGTACGACGCGACGTCGCCGATCCGCTACGTCGACAAAGTGCGCACGCCCACACTCATCGTCAGCGGCGAAGAGGATTATCGCGTCACCATCGGGCAGGGCGACGAATGGTTCGTCGCGCTCAAGAAACAAGGCGTGCCGGTCGAGTTCGTCCGCTATCCGCGATCTTCGCACGAACTCTCGCGCTCGGGCGAACCCTGGCTTCTCGTCGACCGTCTCGGCCGCATTCGCGAATGGTTCACCCACTGGCTCAAACCATGAGACACGCTCACATCCGCATCGCCGCGCTTGCGTTCGTTCCCTCGCTGCTGTCTGCGCAGGGTTTCAAGATCGAGGAGACGACGATCTCCGCGGTGCACGCCGCGTTCAAGGCGAAAACGCTCACCTGCCACGCGCTCGTCGCGAAATATCTCGCGCGCATCGACGCATACGATAAAAAGGGACCCGCGATCAACGCGATCGTCACGCTGAATCCCGGCGCGCTCGCCGTCGCGGATTCGCTCGACAAACGCTACGCGAAAGAGGGACCCATCGGCCCTTTGCACTGCGTGCCGATGATCGTGAAGGACAACTTCGAAACGAAGGATCTGCAAACCACCGCCGGATCGCTCGCGCTCAAAGGCTGGATTCCCACGCAGGACGCGACGATGGTCGCGCGCATCCGTGCCGCGGGCGCGATCGTCCTCGCGAAATCGAACATGGCCGAGTGGGCGTTTTCTCCGCTGGAGACCGTGAACTCGATTCTTCCGGGATATACGAAGAATCCGTACGCGCTCGATCGTGTGACTGCGGGCTCGAGCGGCGGCACCGCGGCCGCCGTCGCGGCGAACGAGGGTGAGTCCGGACTCGGCTCCGACACCGGCAACTCGATCCGCGGACCGTCGGGTCACAATCTTCTCGTGGGAATCCGCTCGACGATGGGGCTCACGTCGCGCGCCGGAGTCGTGCCGCTGAGCAACAGCGCGGACATCGCCGGCCCGATGGCGCGCACCGTTGCCGATGCCGTGGAAATTTTCAACGTCGTCGCCGGTGAAGATCCCGCCGACCCGGTCACCGCCGCCGCGCGCGACCATCGCGAAGCAGACTACCGGAAGTTTCTCGTTCCCGGCGGACTGAAAGGCGCGCGCATCGGCGTGCTGCGCCAGGCGTACGAGCGCAACGATCGCGACGGACGCCCGACGCAGGACAGCGAAGTCGTCGCGGTATTCATGAAAGCGGTCGACGATCTGAAAAGAGCGGGCGCGGTGATTGTCGATCCCGCGGGACTGGACTCGCTCGACGCGCTGCAGCGCTCCGGCGGCGGCGGATGCAATCCGTTCAAGTATGATCTTGAACGGTATCTCGCGGCGCGCGGCGCGAACGCGCCCATCAAGACCGTCGACGAAGTAATTCGCAGCGGAAAGTATCATCCGTCGATTCAAGTTCGTCTTCAGGCGGCGCAGGCGGTGACGACGCCGCCAGAGGACAGCCCCGGGTGCAAAGCGCGCGAAGCAATGCGCGCGCGGTTCCGCGTCGCCGTCAACGCGATGATGGACTCGCTGCATCTCGACGCGCTCGTCTATCCGACGTGGAGCAACCCGCCGCGGCTCATCGGCGACATGAATACGCCGGCCGGCGACAACAGTCAGCTCTTCTCACCCACGACGGGGTTTCCGGCGATCAACGTTCCGATGGGATTCACCCGCAACAACACGCTGCCCGCCGGCATGACGTTTTTCGGGCGCGCGTGGAGTGAGGGAAAACTCATTACACTTGCTTACGGCTACGAGCAGGCGACACACCACCGACGGCCCCCAACAAGCACCAAGGCCAAGTAAGACATGACCATCCTGCTCGTCGCGGTTTTTGTTTTCTCGGGAGCAGCCGGACTCATCTACGAGTCCATCTGGAGCCGCTACCTCGGCCTGTTCGTCGGCCACAGCGCGTACGCACAAGTCATCGTGCTCGTCATCTACCTCGGAGGCATGTCGGTCGGCGCGGCGCTCGCGGCGCGACGCAGCGCGCGCATCCGGGAGCCGCTCATCGCGTACGCCATCGTGGAAGGAATCGTCGGGCTGATCGGGCTCGTCTTCCATAAGATTTTTCTCGGCGTCAGCAGCTTCGCCTATTCAACGATTTTCCCCGCAGTCGCCGGTGGAGTGGGCGTCACGATCATCAAATGGGCGCTCGCAGGATTGCTGATTTTGCCGCAGGCGGTGCTGCTCGGCGCGACGTTCCCGCTGATGAGCACGGGGCTCATCCGCCGTGTCTCGCGCGACGGCCGCAGCGACACCGGCCGCCTTATTTCCATTCTCTATTTTGCGAACTCGATCGGCGCCGCGGTCGGTGTGCTGGTCGCCGGATTCTATTTGATCGGCGTCGTGGGACTGCCCGGCACGCTGCTCACCGCCGCGGTGATCAACATTCTCGTCGGACTCACCGTGTTCGGCGCCGTGCGCCTCGTGCATGACGATGATCCCGCGATCGCGGGCGCGCCACCGCAGGAAACGATGGAGACGACGCCGCAGTCGCCGGATCTCCCGATGCTCTGGCGCGTATTGCTGGTCGTTGCGGCCGGCACCGCGCTCTCGAGCTTCGTTTACGAAATCGCATGGGTCCGCATGCTCGCGCTCGTGCTCGGCAGTGCGACGCATTCGTTCGAGCTGATGCTCTCCGCGTTCATCCTCGGCCTCGCACTCGGCGCGTTCTGGGTGCGCACGCGCGCCGATTCGTTCCGCGATCCGGTTCGCGCGCTCGGCGTCACGCAGTGGGCGATGGGCTCGCTCGCGATCCTTACTCTTTCAGCCTATCTCATGTCGTTCGACTGGATGGCATTCCTCATCCAGGGACTCGATCAGAACACACAGGGCTACGACCTCTTCACCTTCGCGAAATACGGCATCGCGCTCGCGGTGATGCTGCCGGCGACATTCTGCGCCGGGATCACGCTGCCGCTGATCACGCGAATGCTGCTCGGTGCCGGCAGCGGCGAACGCGCGGTCGGCGCGGTGTACAGCGTGAACACGCTCGGCTCGATCATCGGCGCGGGCCTCGCGGCGCTCGTGCTGATGCCGCTGCTCGGCTTGAAATTCCTGCTGATCGCCGGCGGCGTGATCGACATGGGGCTCGGCGTGTGGTTGATGTTCATCGCCGGCCGCAAATCGGCCGACTCGCAGCGGTTCGCCGTCGCGCTCGCGGCGGCAACGGTTCTCGTCGCGGTGATGGCCGGACTCAATGCGAATTTCGACCGCGGAGTTCTCACCAGCGGCGTGTTTCGTTACGGCCGCGTGCCTGCCACCGGCGTTCGCAATGTGGTCTTCTATAAAGACGGTCGCACCGCGACCGTCAGTGTCCGCAAAGGCGAGGATGGCGGCTATTCGCTTGCAACCAACGGCAAACCGGACGCGTCGCTTTCGCCGACCTGGTTCGAGCCCGTCACCGACACGACGACGCCCGCGAGTCTGAACGGCGACGAGTCGACACAGATTCTCCTGCCGCTCATGACGCTCGCGCACGTCCCGAACGCCAGGCAGGGCGCGGTGATCGGCAACGGCTCCGGCATGACGAGCCATCTGCTGCTGGGCAGTCCGGCGCTCGAAAAACTCGTGACGATCGACATCGAGCCGGAAATGATCAACGGCTCGCACACGTTCTATCCGGTGAACAAGCGCGTGTTCGACGATCCGCGCTCGCAGTACGTGCACGACGACGCGAAAAGTTATTTCGCCGCGACAAACCGGAAGTTCGATTTCATCTTGTCGGAACCGTCGAACCCGTGGGTGAGCGGCGTGAGCGGTTTGTTCACCGACGAGTTCTATCAGCGCGTGCGCACCTATCTCACGCCGAACGGCGTGTTCGGACAGTGGCTCCATCTGTACGAGATTGACGACGCGCTCGTGCTCGGCGTGGTGAAAGCGCTGCACAAGAACTTTGCGTCGTACGACATCTATCTCACCGCCGAGTCCGACGTACTGATCATCGCCTCGAACAATCCGGCGCTGCCAAAGCCGGACTGGAGCGTCTTCCAGCTCCCGATGATCGTGAAGGACCTCGCACATTTCCGCCCCGTGACGCCGCAGACGCTCGACAATATCAAACTGCTGTCGCGCGAAGTGCTCGCGCCTCTAGCCGGCGACGCGTACGGCGCGAACTCCGATTTCTATCCGACGCTCGACCTGCTCGCCGAGCGCACGCGGTATATGAAAACGGTCGCGAAGGGTTTTTACGAGATGAGTGACAGCCGCTACGACATCTCGGCGGCGCTCCTCAACCGCCGCATCCTGCCGACCCCCGAGCTGAACTCGTCGATCGATATCGGCCGCGTGAACGAAATGGCGATGAGCGCGCGGCTTCGCACCGGCGAAAAACCGGACTCGGGCGAGTCCGATGATTACGACAAGGATTTCCGCGAAGCGACGATGCGAGCGGAAACTTTGCGCGATGAGATGGCGTCAAGCCACGCGCCCGGCGACTGGCCGCTGTTCATCAAACACGCGATGAACGTCGAGAACGATCGTCACGCGGGAACGATGGGATGGACCGACGAGACGTGGTATGCGCCATTGCTGCGATTCGTGGAGCAGCAGCATGCGCCGGCGGACGCGCAGGCCGCGGTCCGGTTCATGCACGCGATTTCGTCCTACGACTGGAAGCGCGCGACCGCGGAAGTCCCCGCGCTGCTCAAGGCGCGCGAGAACGGAATCGCATGGATCAACGAGGATTTATTTCGCGACGGCGCGACGATCGCTCTCATACAGACGGGCGAAGTCGCGAAAGCGCGCACGGTCTTCGACAGAATGGGCGCGTTTGCGGCGCGGAAGCCGGCGGATCTGCGGGTGCGGCTGCTGAATGCGCATATCGCCGCGGAGGAGCAAAAAAAGACCGAAGTCCGACGACCGAAGACCGGAAACTGACAACGCAGTTTCGGTCTTCGGTCGTCGGACTTCGGTCGCTTTACGGTTTTATCGGCTGCACCTTCGGCGGATGCTTCGCAAAATCTCCGGCTTCGATAGCGGAGATTTTTGCCGGCTTGATGTACTTCTTCATTGCGGCGTTCACGTCGGCCACCGTCAGCGCCTGAACCATCTTTTCGAAATTCGCGTCGAACGCCATCGTCCGGCCGGTCACATACTGGCCTGTCAGCTTCGCCACGAGCGCGCCGTCGCTCGATCGCGTCTGGAGGTTCTGCTGCAGCCAGCCGCCGCGCGCCTTGTCCAGTTCATCCTGCGTGAAACCGTCCTTGAGCACGCGATCGAGCTCTTCGCCGAACGCCGTCTCGAGACGCGCGACATTCTCGGGATTGTAAATCGCGATCTCCTGAAACACGCCGACGCTGTCGAGCGACTGCGCGCCGATTCCAGACTGCACTCCATATGAAAGTCCGTCCTTCTGACGGATGCGCGTCGCGAGGCGGCTGCTCAGCGGATCGGCGCCGAAGATGTAGTTGGCCATCACGAGCGCGGCGTAATCCTTGCTGTCGTCGCGAACTTTGATGTTCTGCGCGGCCCAGTACATCGCGTTGGCCTTGTCCGGCGTTTCGATCTTCTCGCTGGCCTGCGGCGCATCGAAGTACTGGCGGACCAGCCGGGCGAACGGTTTCGGACTCTTCCACGATCCGAACAGTTCGTTCGAAAGTGTGGTGATCGAATCCTTCGAAAAATCTCCGACGACCGCGATGTCTCCGTAACTCGCGCCGACGAACTCGGCGTAAAACTTCTTCACGTCGTCGATCGTGACGGATTTGATATCGGCGATCGACTCGTCAACCGACTGCGGATAGAGCGGGTGTCCTTTCGGGTAGAGCGCGATTTTTTTCTGGATCGTGCGCTGCGCAATCACCTGCGGATCCTGCTTCTGCTGTTCGAGCCCCGCGAGCTCTTCCTGCTTGAGCAGGTCGAGTTCTTTCGCGTCGAACGCGGGCTCCTTGAGCAGCTGCGCCACGAGCCGGATCGTCGCCGGGAGATTCTCCCGCGTCGTTTCGATATTCGCGAGCGCGTTGTTCCCCGCGCCGCCGAAGTTCACGCGCGCCTTGAGCTTGTCGAACGCGTCCTTGATCTGCTGGCGCGTCATCGTCTTCGAGCCGCGATCGAACAGGCTCGACATCAGCGTCGACGCCGAGTTTCGGTTCGAGAGCGATTTCTCGTCGCCGAACCGCAGCGTCACGCGCGCGCTGACGGTGTTGCCGCGCGTCGTCTTCGGGAGCAGCGCGAGCTTGAACCCGTTTGGCAGCGTTGCGCGAACCGTGCGCGCGTCGATGTTCGCCGGCGACGGATCGAACGCTTCGCCCGCGGAGAGCGTCGCGTTGCCCTTGTAGTTCTTCGTCATGTTGACGATGTCCGCGTCGGTCACCTGCGGAATCTCCGCGCGGTCGGGCTTGTCGGTCGGATAGAACACGCCGACCGTGCGATTGTCCGGCTTGAGATATGCCGCGGCCACGCGCTGCACATCGGCCGGCGTGACTTTCTTGATCCGGTCGCGATGCACGTAGAGCAGACGCCAGTCGCCGGCGGCAGCCCACTCGGTGAGCGTGAGGCCGACATTGGTCGAGCTGTTGAGCAGCAGATCCGTTTCCTTGAGCAGCGATGCCTTCGCCCGTTCGACTTCTTCGGCCGACGGAGCGGTCTTCCCCACCGCTTCCATTGCCTGGATCAGCGTCGCTTTCGCGTCCGCGAGCGACTGGTCTTTCTTCATCGTCGCACTGCCGACGAGGAAGCTCGGCTCTTTCAGCTGAATGTTGAACGACTGTGCCTCGGACGCCTTCTTGGGCTCGACGAGCGCCTTGTAGAGACGGCCGCCGGGCGCGTTGCCGAGCACCTCCGTGAGCACGTCGACCGCGGCGAAATCGGGATGCGAGCCCGCCGGCACATGGTAGAGCGCCATTGCGACCTGCACGTCGCCGGTGCGGCGCAGTGAAATCTCCCGCTCGCCATCCTGCGTCGGCTCTTCCGTGTATGTCGCGTAGAGCATGTTGCCGCGGTCGAGCGAGCGGACCGGTTTCGGAATCGGTCCGAAGATCGACGCGACCTGCTTGATGATGTTCGCTTCGTCGACTTTTCCCGCGACGACAAGCACGGCGTTGTCCGGCTGGTAGTACTTGTGATAGAACGCCTGGAGGCGCTCGATCGGAACGTTCTCGATGTCGCTGCGCGCGCCGATCGTGCTCTTGCCGTAGTTGTGCCAGAGGTAGGCCGTGCTCAGCGTGCGCTCGAAGAGAATGTTGAACGGCGAGTTCTCGCCCGATTCGTATTCGTTGCGCACGACGGTCATTTCGCTCTCGAGATCTTTCTTCGCGATGTTGCTGTGCAGCATGCGATCGGCCTCGAGCTTGAGCGCCCACGTGACGTTCGAGTCGGATGCCGCGAG
>DASYSH010000433.1:0-3996 GCA_036003525.1 Gemmatimonadaceae bacterium
GGATCGGATCCTGCTCGAGCTCCATCATGTTCAACTCGGGCAGGAACTCGTCGGCGAGGTGCGTGCGCGCGACGAGCCACAGACCCGGGCCGGGATCATCTGCCAGCAACAGCTTGCTGAGCTCGTCGCGGATGCGCTCCGCGCTGACGATCTCGAGGCGGCCGCGCATGTCGTGCATGGCGCGCACCACGTCGTCGGACGGCTCGAATCCGAGCGTTGCCGCGAAGCGGGCGGCGCGCAACATGCGCAACGGGTCGTCGCCGAACGACACCTCGGTGGACAGCGGCGTGCGCAGTACGCGCGCGGCGAGATCGGTGAGACCGTTGTACGGGTCGACGAGCTCGGGGGTGCCCGAGTCGAGGCGCAGCGCCATGGCGTTCACGGTGAAATCACGCCGGGCGAGATCGTCGTCGAGTGATGCGCCGAACTCGACGACCGCATGACGGCCGTCGGTGTTCACATCCCGCCTGAACGTGGTCACTTCGTGCATCGTGCCGCCCGAGTCGAACACACCGACAGTCCCGAACTCCACGCCGACGGGCACGGTGCGTTTGAACACGGCCATCACCTGTTTCGGGGTGGCGGCCGTCGCAAAATCCCAGTCGAGGTGCGGATGGCCGAGGAGCGCGTCGCGCACGGCGCCGCCGACGCACCACGCCTCATATCCAGCTCGCTCGAGGCGGGAGACTATCTCCTCGACGCCCTCGGGCGGATTCAACTTCATAGCGTGCGCAGCCCTTCCGATAGAGAGATTCCGGCGGACCAGCCGGGCAGCAGCGTGCCTTGCGACCAGTGCTCCAGCACTTCGCGGGCACGATAAGGCCGCTCACCCCAGCGGGCGCCCAGCGCGGCGCCACGGGATTTTTCCCAGATCGCGAAAAGATCCCTGACGGTGACGGGTTCGTCGGACCGGACGGCATAGACTTCGTGGCCGGCGACCTTGTTCTCCGTCAGACGCCTGGCCGCCATGACGAATGCCGACACGGCGTCGTCAACGTGCACGAAGTTGAGCGGCAGTTCGCCGCTCACCATCGACAGTTCTCGTTTATTTTTCTCGGCATCGAGCATAATCGCGATCAGCTTTCGCCGGGTATCCCCGGGGCCGTAGGTATCGGAAAGTTCAAGTGTGATCGCGTGCACGCCGTTCGCTTCGACGAAATACTGCAGGAGATCGCCGAACGCCTTCTTCGTTGCCGCGTACAAACTCACCGGCGAATACTCCGCGTTCTTAAAATGCTGCCATGCGGATCCGGCGTTCACGATTCGTTTTGCTCCGGCGAGACCCATGGCCTCGAGGAGCTGAGCGCCGAAGAGGACATTGTCACGCACGAGCAGATCGATATCGGCCGGGCGATGCTCGGCAACGAACCGGGCCGCGAGATGAAAGACGACGGTCGGCCGCGAAAGCGCGACCAAACGGGTGAGCGATTCCATTGTGCCGTCGTGATAATGCGCGGCGCAAATCCCATGCAGTGCGCGCACGGCAGGATCGCCCGGCGGCCGGCGCACGACGCCGTGCACTTCCCACCCTTCCGCGGCAAGGCGTCGCGCGAGGTGACCTCCGACGAAACCAGTGACGCCCGTGATCAGCGCGCGATCAGCCACAGAGAACGCTGCCGCCGTTCACGTTCACGATTTCGCCCGTGACATGCCGCGCGCCGTCGAAGCAGAGCGACACCACCGGAAACGCGATGTCTTCGGCGCTCGCGATGCGCCCCACCGGAATTCCCTTGGCGATCCGCTCCTTCCCGCCGTCGGCGAACGGGAGCGCGCACATCTCCGTGTCGACCCATCCGGGCGCGACTGCGTTTACAGTGATGCCACGCGACGCAAGTTCGACCGCCATCGATTTGACGAACGAAATCATCGCGCCCTTCGACGCGGCATAGTCCGCGTGCATCGACTCACCGCGCTGACCTGCAGTGCTGGCGATATGCACGATGCGGCCGCCAAAAACATTGCCATCCGACGGCTGATTGGATTCCATCGCGCGCGCCGCGGCGCGCGAGATGAAGAACATCGCGTCGACGTTCTGCCGCATGGTGTTGGCCCATCTGTCGTCAGCGAGATTCGAGACGGGCGCCTCTTCGACGGGCCAGATTCCCGCGGAGTGCACGCAGATGTCGAGACCGCCAAGTTCCCTGACCGCATGCGCGATCAGTGCGTCCGCGCCACTCGCCGTGGAGATATCGGACGCATGATGCGTCGCCTTCACACCCATGCGACGGCAATCGGCGGCGAGCGATTCGGCGTCGGCGCGGCGCGAGTGATATCCCATGCACACATCGGCACCGGCTTCGGCGAGCAGCCGCGTGACCGCACCGCCGATGCCGCGGGAGCCGCCGGTGATCACGGCGCGGCGGCCGCGCAGGCTGAATGGCCCTTTGGATTCGGTCATCTTAATGGCCCGCGACTTCGTCGTCGATCATTTCGCAGATCGAGTGCTGGATGTTCATCTGAATTTCCTGCGCGCGATCCGTGCGGTCCGTCGGAATGATGATGCAGTGATCGACGAGCGTGGCGAGCGCTCCCCCGCCCTTTGCGCTGAGCGCCAGCGTCGCGACGCCCTTCTTTTTCGCGGCGTCCGCGGCCTGAATCAGATTCGACGAGTTGCCGCTCGTCGTGTGCATGATGAGCAGGTCCCCCGGCCGGCAGATCGCCTCGACCTGGCGCGAGAAGATCTGGTCGAACGAAAAGTCATTGCCGATCGCGGTGAGCGCCGACGTGTCGGTCGTCAGCGCGATGGCGCCGATTGCGCGTCGCGCTTTCTTGTAGCGCACCACGTACTCCGTTGCCATGTGCTGCGCGTCAGCGGCGCTGCCGCCGTTCCCGCAGAAAAAAAGCGTGCCGCCGCGTTTCACGGTGTCACGAACCATTACAGCGGCCTGTTCGATCGCAGGACCGAGAGATTCGGCCGAGTCCTGGGCGGTCTTGGCCAGGTCACGGAGGTGCGCCAAAGGATCGTGCTTCATGCGTTGGAGAACTCCGCGGCAATCGCCGCTATTTCCTGCGTGGCCCGCTCCGCCCGGCCGGCGATCCCCGCGGGATCATCGGCGGCGGCTTCGAATGCCCAGGTCACACATGCGTCGGCAGCGAGCAGGTCGAGCGCATTGGCTCGCGCAATAGCGCCGCTCGTCAGCACGCGGCGGAGCAGCACGGCGGACGCTTCGGTGAATGCATCGACGGGCGGGAGGTTTTCCCATTCGGTATGCGAGGCGAACAACGCATCAACACAAGCGCGCAGTGCGGGCGGACATTCGACCGCGGACCGGGGACCGAAGTCCGAAACTGCGCTCACGGAATGGCCTGAAGTGCGCTGCGGGTTATCTCCGACGCCGTCGCAATCGCTGCGTCCAAGTCGGCCGCGGCGAGGCCCGCCTGCGCCATGTGCGGCTTGCCACCGCCGCGCGCGCCGGTCTTTGTCCCGAACGCCTTCACCAAATCATTCGCCGACACGCCCTTTTCGCGCAGCGAGTCACTCACGACGATGAGCAGCGTCGCCTTGCCGTCTTCGAACGCCGCGCCAAGCACACCAGCGCCGCTGCCGAGCGCTTCGCGGACACTGTCGCCGACCGCCTGAAGTTCCTTCACGTCGCCGGCCTTCACCGTACGCGCGACGAAGTTGTGCGCGCCGGCCTTCTCGGCTGCGCCCATCACGTCGAACGATCCGCCGCCGCCGCCGCGGATTGCGTCTTCGAGCTTTTTCTCGAGCGTCTTCTTCTCCGCGATCAGCTGATCGAGTTTTTTCTCCAGCACATCCGGCGTCACGGCGTGAACGTTCACCTTGAGACGGTCGGCGAGCGCCTCGAGCGTGTGCTCCCGCTCGCGCAGCAGCTGGTACGCCTTCGGGCCGGTCACCGCGACGATCCGCCGCCGCCGCCGCGGATTGCGTCTTCGAGCTTTTTCTCGAGCGTCTTCTTCTCCGCGATCAGCTGATCGAGTTTTTTCTCCAGCACATCCGGCGTCACGGCGTGAACGTTCACCTTGAGACGGTCG
>DASYSH010000434.1:0-6263 GCA_036003525.1 Gemmatimonadaceae bacterium
ATTCCCGCCCAGCGGGTGAACATGCGCTGGAAGTGCGCGGGGCTGAGTCCGACGAACTTCGCGACGTCGTTCAGCTCGGGCTGCTCGGCGCGGTTGGCGTCGAGATAGCGAATCGCTTTTTCGATTCGCGCGTAGTCGGCATTCAGTTCGTTGGCAGGCATCATGGAATCCCTATTTGTGTTGACGCCTGTTATCTACGCGAACTCGCACGGCCGCTCAATCCGATTCTTGCGGTCCTGAAAACCTAGAAATCAACCGGCCGCAGATACGATTCGCCGATCGCCGCGCCGCTCAGCATTGCCACCGTAGGGAGCTTCCGCTTCCAGTGCGTGCCATCGAGACGTTTGCGCACGATCTCGACCTCGGCGGCGACGAATCCGCGCTCGACGAGTTCCGCCGGCGAGTACCCGTTGAGCAGCCAGTTCAGAATCACGTCCGCTTTCGCGTAGCTGATTCCGAAGTCGCCCTCGTCGGTCTGCCCGGATATGAGATCGGCCGAAGCGGGCTTGTCGATGATTTCGTCGGGGATGCCGAGATGGCGCGCGAGCGCCCAGAGCTGCGTCTTGAAGAGATCGCCGATCGGATTCACCGGCGGCGAGTCATCGGCGTGCCAGGTGAAATAGCCGAGGAGCCGCTCGCTCTTGTTTCCGGTCCCGAGCGGGAGCGCACTGTATTTCGCGCTCAGATCGAACAGTGCGATCATACGAGTGCGCGCCATGACGTTTCCGCGCCGCGCACCGTCCGCATCGGGTTCCTGTGCGAGGTAGCCGTCGACGGCGTTCGTGATGTCGAGGAGCCGCGATTCCACGCCGAGCGCGTCGATGACTTTTTGCGCATGCGTGAGCGACTCGGGGCTCGACGTGCGATACGGCATGCGCACCGCGATGACGTTCTTCGGACCGAGCGCGCGGGCGGCGAGTGTGGCGACCACGGCGGAGTCGACGCCGCCGGAGAGGCCGACAACCGCTTTCCTGAATCCACGGCGTTCGAACTCGTCTTTGATGAAGGTGACGAGCCACGATTCAACCAATGCCGCGTCGATTTCGAGGGCAGGCGGAGTTCCGCGCGACAAATCACCGCCGGCAACAACCGATAACGAGGAGGGACTTGTCTTCGGCAACGATGACGGCAAGCCGGCGCTTGGCGGTTTCGGTCTTCGGTCTTCGGTCTTCGGTCCACCCGCATTCAACGTTCGCTGCAGCTCGGACTGCAGCTTCGGCAGCATCGTCCTCATGTCCGACAACATCGGCGAATCGGCTCGCGCCTTCGTGATGTCGTCGAGATCGATGCTTGCCGTAAGAAGCGCCTCTTCGAACGCCGGAGCGCGCGAGCGCGTGTCGCCGCGCGGGCCGACGACGAGCGAACCGCCCTGGAACATGCGGCCGCCCTCGCTGCCGACGAGCGCCGACAGCGTCACGAACACGCTGTGTTCCTCGGCGATGTCACGGATCAGCCGGTCCCAGCGCGCAACGCTGCCGGGCATCGAGCCGTTCTCGGTCCTCTCGAATGCGCCGCGCGCCGGCGATGCGGACGACACGAAAATCAGGTGCGCGCCATCGAGCGCCGCGATCAGTCCGGTGAGCGAATGCCACGCATCTTCGCAGATCAGCATTGCGGTTCGGCCCCACGGCGCGTCGAACGCGCGAATTTCATAACCGCGCTCGACGAAGCGCTCTTCATCGAACAGGCCGTACGTCGGCAGAAAAGTCTTGCGGTGGATGTGCAAAATCTCGACCGCACTTCCGCATCGCATGTACGCCATGCTGTTGTGCAGATTGCCGTCGAATTTTTCATAAAATCCGATCACCGCGTCGATCGGCGGGCCGCTGTACGCGGACGCCAGCCCGGCGGCGAGTTCGGCGGCGGTCATCGCGACCTCGCGCACGCCGCCCTCAACGAAATATCCGGACAGGGTTGTTTCGGGGAACTGCACCACATGCGGGCGCGGCTCGAGCGCGGCAGCCTGCGCGAGCACCTCGCCCACGCGGCGCAGGTTGCCCTGAACGTCCCCTTTCCGCGGGCGGAACTGGGCTATGGCAATGTGCAGAAGCGGCATCGCCCTAAAGTTCGCCCCTTGACGGGTGACGGGCAACGCCGTCGGGGGTACAATACGGGAGATGCGCCGAGTCCCCGCCCGGTATTTCCGAATTTTCGTGACCTCCGCGGTCCTCGCGGGCGTTGCGAGCGCGTTGCGCGCGCAATCGCCGGGGCCATCGCCCAGAGTCCAGAAAACGGGTGAAGCTTGGCAAATCGTGCCACAGCCGCAATCGTCACTCGTCTACGCGCGCGATGGTTCGCTCATTGGCGAGATCGGCCCGGAATGGCGCACGAGCGTTTCGATTCGCACGCTCCCGAAGTATGTCGGCGAAGCGTTCATCGCGGTCGAAGACAAACGCTTCTATCAGCACAACGGCGTCGACGTGGTCGGAATCGCCGGCGCGCTGAAGGACAACCTGCTTGGCGCATCGCGCGGCGCGAGCACGATCACGCAGCTGCTCGTCGGGAACATGCATCCCGATCTCATCGACCGCCGCGACAAGTCGCTCTCGCGCAAACTCCGCGAGCAAAGCGCGGCGCGCGAGATGGAGCGGCACTATAACAAGGAGCAGATCCTCGAAGCGTTTCTCAACCAGATCAGCTTCGGGCGCGGCTGGTACGGAATCGAATCGGCGGCGCGCCACTATTTCGGAAAAGGCGCCGCGCAGCTCACGCTCGCGGAGGCCGCGACGCTCGCCGCGATGCCGAAAGGTCCGGCGATCTATGATCCCGTGAAATATCCCGATCGCGCAAAAAACCGGCGCGACGCGATCCTCACGCTGATGGCGGACCAGAAGTTCATTTCCGCGGCGGACGCGGCGGTCGCGAAGGGGGAGGCCGTTCGCACGGTCGCCAATGCCGGTGTGTCCGCGCCGTCGCCGTATTTCATCGATGTCGTTCGCGTGCAGGCCGAGCGCGCGGGCGTGCCGGTCGCGGCGGGCGGTCTTCGCATCTACACGACGCTCGATCCCGCTCTGCAGCGCGCAGCGGTGCAATCGCTCGCGGAAGGCACCGCCGAAGTCGAGCGCCGGCCGGGATATCGCAACCCGACGTACGCGTCTCACGCGAAAGGGAGCACCGATTATCTCGAAGGCGCGATCGTCGCGATCGATCCGTCGTCGGGCGATGTGAAGGCGCTCGTCGGCGGGCGGAACTATCAGGAATCGCCGTTCAATCGCGCCGTCAACGGAATGCGCCAGCCGGGGTCGAGCTTCAAGCCGTTCGTTTATGCGCGCGCACTCATGGATTCGCTCCCGGCGAACGCCATCGTCGCCGATACCGCGATCGATGTTCGTTACGACAACCAGTCGTATCGCCCCAAGAATTCCGATGACAAGTTCCTCGGCAGCATCACGCTGCGCGAGGCGATCACGCAGTCGCGGAACCCGGTCGCCGTGCAGCTCTGGATGAAGTACGGCGCCGACTCGATCATCGCGCTTGCGCGCCGCTTCGGCATCACGACGCCGATCTCGCCGTACCCGGCGAGCGCGATCGGTGCCTCCGAGGTGCACCCCCTCGAGTTCATCGCGGCGTTTACGGCGCTGGACAACCTCGGCACACCGATGGCTCCGCGATTCGTGTACCGTGTCGAGGATCGCGCCGGAAAGACCTTATGGACGCAGGGCGTGCGCTCGCTCGCGCCAGCGCTCGACCCGCAGGTCACGTTCATTCTGCGCGACATGATGCGCGACGTCGTCGAGCGCGGCACGGCGACTCCGGTTCGCCGCTACCTGCCGGCCAGCGTTCCGGTCGCGGGAAAAACTGGAACGACAGACGACAACACCGATGTCTGGTTCGTCGGCGTGACTCCGGAAATCGTCGCGGGCGTGTGGCTCGGATTCGACAAGCCGCGCCCCATCGCCGAGCACGGCGTGGCGGGCGGATCGCTCGCGGCGCCGGTGTTCGCGCAGATGCTTTCGCTCGCAGGCTACACGCACCCGGCATCGACGTGGGACATGCCGGCGGGAATCGTGACCGCCGAGCTCGACCGCCAGACTGGAAAGCCCGCCGATTCCACGACTCCTCCCGAACGGCGCTATACCGAGTACTTTCTTGCGGGCACGGAGCCGGGCGCCCTCCGCGTGGACGCGCGTCGCCTGTTCATGATGGGCCCGATCATTCCCTAGGAGTTTCGATGCAATTCACGTGGGTCCAGAAGCTTTCCATCGGAACAGGTGCGGCGCTGGGCCTTCTCGCCCTGATGGGATTTGTCTCGTACGTGAGCATCCATCAGATGATCGGCGGCCAGCAGGCGGTCGCAGCGACCAATCAGAATATCGGGCGACTCGACGCGATCGTCGGCCGCACCGTCGATGCGGAAAACGCGCAGCGCGGCTATGTGACCACGGGCGATGAACAGTATCTCGAGCCGCTCAATGCCGCGTTCGGTGATGTCGAAGATGCGATCCAGGGTCTTACCAAGGCGACCGAGGACGATCCGGATCAGCGCCGCAATCTCGACCGCCTGGCGCCGATGATTTCAAAGCGATTCAAGGAAATCAACGCCGTGATCGCGCTGCGCAAGCGCGGCGACGCGGATTCGGCGGTCAAGGCGCTGAAGGCGGAGAGCGCCGTTCGCACACGCGACGGCATCGGCCCGACGGCGAGCAAGATGCGCGAGGAAGAACTTCGCGTCCTCGGTGAGCGCACGCGCGCGATGACGTCGACCGGTCACACCGCGCTGAACGTGATTCTCGGCGGCTCAATTCTCGCGCTGATCCTTGCGCTGATCGCGCTGCAGCCGCTGCGCCCGAGCGTCGAACGCCGCCTCACGCAGCGGCTGTCCCAGGTGCTGACCGCGCCGCTGCCGGAGCTTCAGCTCACGATGACCGAGGCCGCGCGACATGCGGGCGACAGGCTCGTGCGATTGCAGCAGGTGATCGCCGCGCTCAACGGTCCGGCGACCAAATCACAGGTCGCGCAGGCGCTGCTTACGCGTGGCGCGCCGCCGCTCGTCGCGAGCCTCGGACTTGTCGCGGTGGGCGATCCGGATTCGCTCACGGTGCTGCGCGCCCTCGGCGATGTGGTGCCGCACCTCGCCGTCGGATCCGTGGTGCCGTCGAATCTTTCGGCGCCGCTCATAACGGCGCTGCGCACCCGCGAGCCCGTCGTGATCGAATCGCGCGCAGAGCGCTCGTCGCAGTTCGCGGAGCTCGCGCGATTTTCGGACACCGGAACGTCAGACGGCGCGTTCGTCGCGGTGCCGCTGGTCGAGGACGACCGGTCGTACGGTGCGCTGCTGCTGGCGTTCGCCGACAATCGCATTTTCAGCGATGACGATCGCGCGTATCTCGCGACGCTCGGGCGCCTCGGCGGACAGGCGATCGCGCGCGCGGAAGAACTCGCTGACTAGTGCGGTCGTCGGTATTGGCAACAAAAGGGATGAGTTAGCGGGCGTTGGACCCGGGTATTGAACTAACTGCGACGGGACAGATCGAGCGCCGTCACTTCCGCGCGCAGACCTGTCCCGTCGCTGCTGGTTCGAAACCCAAAAATCAAGAACCGTTAACGCATCCCCTTTGTTGCCAACACTCAATACCAATCGCAGTTAGCTGACAACCGCCAGCTGAGCCGGGATCTCCACACTCTTCGTAGTCTCCGGCACCAGCGCCAGCCGCAGCACATCCTCGAGCGTCTCCGCGAAGTGGAACTTCAGCTTCGCTTTTGCCTCCTCCGGCACATCCTCGAGATCCGCCTCATTTTCCTTCGGCAGAATGATCGTCGTGATGCCGGCGCGAAGCGCGCCGAGAACTTTTTCCTTCACTCCGCCGATCGGCAGCACTCTGCCGCGCAGCGTGATTTCACCCGTCATCGCAATTTCGCGCCGCACCGGACGCCCGCTCATCTCGCTCGCGAGCGCCGTTGCGATCGAGACACCCGCCGAAGGACCATCCTTCGGAATCGCGCCCTGCGGAACGTGAATGTGCGTTTCCACCGCGCCGAGGCGTGACCGCGGAATGCCGAGCTTCACGGCGTTGTTCGTGACGTATGTGAATGCCGCACGCGCCGATTCTTTCATGACATCGCCGAGCTGACCGGTGAGAATGAGCGCCACCGGTCCGCCGCCCGCGCCGCCGTTTCCATCCGTGGTTGCCGGCGTTTCGAGCCTGCGCGTCGATGCTTCGACGAACATGATGTCGCCGCCCATCGGCGTGTAGAACATGCCCGTCGCGATGCCGACTTCGTTTTCGGCGTTCGCTTTTTCCGGACGAACTTTCGGCCGGCCG
>DASYSH010000435.1:0-1872 GCA_036003525.1 Gemmatimonadaceae bacterium
ACCGGGACCCGCGCCTACGATTGCGATCGTTTTAATGTCATCTGCTGGGTCCGTCACAATCTCCCCTCCTCCGCGAAACTTGAGCTCAGCAAGCGGCATCTTAGCAGGCTGATTTGATCTAGCCTGCTAGAATTCCGCACAACGATTTTTTTACGGAACCGCCCCGATGTCATCGAACGCGCAACTCCCGTTGCTCTTCGCGCCGATCACGCTGCGCGGCGTAACCGTGCGCAACCGCGTGGTCGTTTCGCCGATGTGCCAGTACTCATCAGAGGACGGCGGTCCGACGGATTACCATCTCGTGCATCTCGGCAAGTTCGCGATGGGCGGCGCCGGCATCGTGTTTTGCGAGGAAACCTCGGTCGAGGAGCGCGGCCGCAAGTCGTATCACTGCGCGGGAATTTACAAGGACGCGCACATTGCCGGTTATCGGCGCGTGAATGATTTCATCCGCAGCCAGGGCGCGATACCCGCGATCCAGATCGGACACTCGGGACGCAAAGGCTCGGGATGTGCGCCGTGGGAAGGCTACCGGTCACTCACCGCAGAGGATGCACGAGACGGTAACGCGCCATGGCAAACCGTATCCGCAAGCGCGGTGGCGGTAAGCGAAACCGCACCGCGCCCGCATGCGCTCGACCGCAGCGAGATCGCTGAAGTCGTCGAGCATTGGCGCGAGGCTGCGCTGCGCGCGCTCGACGCCGGCTACGACATCATCGAAGTGCATGCCGCGCACGGTTACCTGATACACCAGTTTCTGTCGCCGCTTACGAATTTGCGCGATGACGGGTACGGCGGCGATCTCGAAGGCCGCATGCGTCTTTGTCTCGAAATCGTCGCTACCGTGCGCGGCGTATGGCCGGCGGATCGCCCGGTGTTCATGCGAGTCTCGGCGGTCGACGGCCTCAACAGCCTGTGGAGTGTGGACGATACGATCGCGCTCATCCGTGCGGCAAAAGAGCGAGGCGCCGACGTCATCACGACGTCCTCGGGCGGCATCAACGGCCCGGGTACTGCAACCGTGGTGCCGCGGCTGCCCGGCTATCACGTGCCCTATGCTGAACGCGTGCGCAACGAGGCAGGCGTGAAAACCATCGCGGTCGGTCTTATCACCGAAGCGCGTCACGCCGAGGAGATTCTACAGCGAGGCCAGGCCGATCTGATCTCGCTTGCACGCGAACTGTTGTGGAACCCGAACTGGCCCGCACACGCCGCGCGCGAGCTCGGAATGCCGAACTACCTCGATCTGCTCCCGCGCGGCTACGCGTGGTGGCTCAAGCGCCGCGAAGAGATACGCGACTTCACGCGCAAGGCGATGGAGGAAAATACCCGTCACCCCGTATCAACGGGGAGAGGGAGGGGTGAGGGGTAATGAGCTTCGCCACGTTCATAGCATTTTTGAGATAGGTTCTAGCAAGACGCGTCATTGCGCGCGGATGTTCGCTTCCTTGACGACTCTGCCCCAGCGCCTGAGATCGGTTTCGATCAGCGCGCGGAACTCCTCGGGTGTCGTCGTCGCAGGCTCGAGTATGAGCGTCTTGTAGCGCTCGACGATCGCGGGATTGTCCGCCGCAGCAATAAATTCGCGATTCAGTTTAGCGAGTATCGGCTTGGACAATCCCGCCGGCGCAAGCACGCCGAACCAGTGCGTCAGCACCATGTTGGGCACGCCGCTTTCTTCGAATGTGGGAACGTCGGGATGCGACGGATGGCGCTTCGCGGTAGTCACGCCGATCGGACGTAAGCGTCCGGACTGCACGAATGAAATTGCCGCGGGCATCGAGGTAAAGACCGCGCTCATTTCTCCTGCTACTGTCGCAGTCACCGCGGGGCCCGCTCCTTTGTAAGGTACGTGCGTCAGATTGATGCCCG
>DASYSH010000436.1:0-2583 GCA_036003525.1 Gemmatimonadaceae bacterium
GACGCCGCCGCATTTTACCGGCGCGCGCGCGACGCGCAGAGCGGCTAGCGCGCGTGGCGGCAAAACAATTCGCGCGGCGCGGGCAGATTCGTATTCTCGCGGCGCTCGCGATCCTCGGCTTGTGGGGAAGCGGTCTCACGATGCTCGTGCGGCGCGAGTTTTATCAGGACCGCCCGCAAAAACTCGCCGAAGCGGCGCTGCGCCTGAGCCCGAGCGCGACATATTTCGCCGTCGAGCAAGGCGGAAAAGTCATCGGCTTCGCGTCGACGACGATCGACACGCTCACCAACGGCATCGACGCGATCGATTACTTCGTCGTCGATTACCCGGTCGGCGGCGAGCTCCAGCGCACGTCGAAACGATCGATCGTGAAATTGACGCGCGGGCTTTCGCTGCGGACGTTCGACACGCAGGTCGACTCGCATGCGGCGCCAGTGCATACCGGTGGCCGCGCGGCCGGCGATTCGGCGATCGTGTTCGTGAAGTACTCGGGCACCATTTCGACCGACAGCCAGCGCGTCAGCGTCCACGGCCCCGTCGTCCTTCCGCCGGTGGTGCCGATCGCGATTGCACTCGGGAATCGGCCGAAGGTGGGCGGCTCGTATTCACTTCCGACGTTCGACCCGGCGACGATGATCCCGGCGACGATGCAATTCAAGATCGACGCAGAGTCGCTGTTCACGCTCGCCGACAGCGCGAAGTTCGATCAGGACAAGGGCGAGTGGTTCAGCATACTCACCGACACCGTTCGCGCGTGGCACGTCGTCAGCAAGGATCCTGCGAACACTTTCAATGAATGGACCGACGCGCAGGGGCGCGTGGTCCAGTCGACGCTTCCCGACGGGCTCGTGCTGAAGCGCACGGCATACGAACTCGCGTTCGAGAACTGGCGCATCGCGCACGATCGCGCGACCGCGTCGCGCGCCGGCACCGGGGACATCCTCGAGCGCACCGTGATCGCGGCGGACGCGAAACTCGGGCGCGCGAGGCTGCTCGCCATGACGGTGCAGCTCGGCGCGCCGAACTTGAGCGGGTTCGACTTCGATGGCGGACGGCAGCGTTTCAGCGGCGACACGCTGAAGGTCGTGCGCGAGAAGGATGCGGCGATCGGCAAAGACGAACCGAGCTGGCACGATCTGCACGACCGGGAGATTCGGACGAAATTCCACACCGAACTTCAGGCAGAGCCCACGCTGCAGGCGCATGACGGCGAGATAATTCACTTGGGAGTCACGATCGCCGGACTGGAGCGCGATCCGAAAGTGATCACGCAGAAGCTCGTCGCATGGGTCAACGATTCGATCGCGAAAGCGGTGACGCTGGGCGTCCCGAACGCGCTCGCGATCGCGCGGACACGAAAGGGCGACGCGAACGAGCACACACAATTGTTCGTCGCGCTTTCGCGGTCGCTCGGAATTCCGGCGCGCTTTGTGTCCGGCCTGATGTACCTGAACGGAAAATTCTATTACCACGCCTGGGCCGAAGTGTGGCTCGGCGATTGGGTCGCGGTCGATCCCACATTCGGCCAGTTTCCCGCAGACGCGGCGCGGCTCCGTTTCGTGATCGGCGGGCTCTCGCGTCAGACAGAACTGCTGCAGCTCCTGGGCAACCTGAAGATCAAAGTGCTGGAGGCGAAGTGATTCGGCTGAAGCGACTCACCAAAAAGTACGGCGCGTTCAAAGCCGTCGACTCGATCGACCTGCATGTCCCCTCGGGCGAACTGTTCGGGTTCGTCGGGCCCAACGGCGCCGGAAAAACGACGACGCTGCGCATGATCGCGGGAATTCTGAAGCCCACCGGCGGATCGGTGGAGATCGCGGGAATCGACATCGCGAAGGATCCCATCGCGGCCAAGGCGAAGCTCGGATTCATTCCGGACCGCCCTTTCATATATGAGAAGCTGACCGGTGCGGAGTTCCTGCGTTTTGTCGCAGGACTGTACGGCGAGCAAGGTCCGGAGGTCGAGCATCGCGCGCGCGAGTTGATGGCGCTGTTCGATCTCGAGGAATGGCGCGACGAGCTGGTGGAGAGCTATTCGCACGGCATGCGCCAAAAATTGATTATCTCGTCGGCGTTCGTGCACCGGCCGCAGGTGATCGTCGTGGACGAACCGCATGTCGGGCTCGATCCGAAGTCGATCAAGATTTTGCGCGAGCTGTTCAAGGAGTATGTGCGCCGAGGCCACACGATACTGATGAGCACGCACACGCTCGATGCAGCGGAAGCGCTGTGCGATCGCATCGCGATCATCGCGGGCGGAAAAATCGCGGCATGCGGAACGATGGATGAGTTGCGCTCGGGCGCGCTGCAGCAGGGGGCTGGCGGGCTCGAGGAGATTTTCATGCGGCTCACGGGGCAGACGGCGGCGCGCGACCTGGTGGAAGTGCTGGATGCTTGATGTGACGGACGGCAGTCGGCAGATGGCGGACGGCGGCTGGGACGGCCGGCGGCGGACGGCGGACGCGGACGCGCTTTTGCCGAATCCGAAGCTGCTGCACATCCTGGTGCCGAAAGTTTTGACGGCGCGCGCGCGATCGGTAAGCGACAAGAAAGGTCGCGGCGTGCGCGTGGCGCTGCTTTCGG
>DASYSH010000437.1:0-4256 GCA_036003525.1 Gemmatimonadaceae bacterium
GTAGTCCCCTTCTTCCGCATAACTGACGTAGCCGCGTCTGCTGCCGCCTCTTTGCCGATGCGCTCGCGCATCTGTCCGAGTGATGGGCTGAGCATCTGTTGCATGGCGCGGAATGCGGAGAGCGGAACACTTTCATCCCGCCTGCTAGGAGACTTCCTCAACTCTGCGTTGACCCATGCATCAAGCGTTCTGCGATCTTGGTCGAGCATTTTGGCGGTCGGCACAACTTGCTGATAAGTCTGCGTGACGGTTTGCGCGCCGTGTCCCATGTACGCTTGAATTCGGTTGTTCGGTATCCGCGCCTCCTGACACCATGACGCGAAAGTGCGACGGAAATCCCGGCAGCGCACCTTCGTCGCCATCCGCTCAAACATTCTGTTGAGCGTATCGATCTTTGGCGGATCGTCAGTGCCAAAGTCGAAGATGTACGGAACCACGCGCTCGGCGTTGGCGTTTTTGGTGCCGCGAATCCGAAGATGTCCCGTTTCCGGATCAACACCGAACCGCTTCCGAGCAAACTCTTCCGGCCGTAGCCCATGTCTGCACATGAAGAGAACGGATCGCGCAAAAAGTGCGGCGTTTGGGGTCGGGCGCTTCTGCACTTGCTGGCAGAACTCCATGCAGTCGTGCGGTGACTCGAAGGGATGATGCGCACGCCGTTTCCCTTGCTTCATCACCGGAGTGTTGAGGATCGCTCGAACAAACGGAGAGAGGGTGTCCATTCCGAGACCCTTCTTAAGGAACTGCTTCAGCTCTAGTCGGATCGTGTTGAACGCCGGGGCTTGCCTCGCATGCGCGTAGTGGCGCTGAATCCGCGGAAGGATGTCGATCAGCTCGTTTATGACGTTCTGCTCCGTGAGCAGTTTCTTGTTTATGAGAGCAGTGATGATCGCGAGTCGATTCACCTTCGTCGTCTCGCTGATGGGAGCCTGCTCATAGAACTCCCGCCAGAGCTTCGCGATCTTCTTGTCCTCGAATCCTTGCGCTAAGTGAATGCGTCCCGCTTTCCATTGCTCATATGCGGACGCCAGCGAGAGCTTGTTGTTTTGGATTCGACGTAGCGTCGCGGCATCGCGCGTGCGAATGAGATCCTTCACCATCAACTTCATCTCACGCACAGTTGTTTCGGCGTTGCGAGTGTTGGGGAACACCTCGGTCGATTTCAGCAAGCGCGGCGGGATGCCCTTGAGCTCGGGCACCTGCTTGATGCGCATGTCAATGACGTACGCGCCACCGCTTCGGAACTTGCCTCTGCGTCCGCGTATTCTGCGCTGATAAAGTCCGCGAGTCACCGATCTTGCAGGGCGAGTGTGATGTCTGTGTCACCTTGACAAACTTACACTAATTCTTACACTACGTCAACATACGGAAGTTGTTGTCAGAGGAGGCTTTAAGCTGTGTGCCACTGGGTAGAAGTACAGCACGACCGTCTGCCCCCGAAAATCCGAAAGCGAGACGGATTCGCCGGTATCCGTCAGCAGCGTGAAGTCGGGTGCGATGCGATTAAGGAGATTCACCGGTCATCCGCCTGCGAGGCTGAAGATTTGTATGCCAGGGCCCTTCAAAGGACGGCCCAACAGCTCTAATCCGAAAGAATATCACCCAATTAGGCGATTGGCGGCGGATGTTCGCTTCCTAACTTGCGAGGTGGGTAGGTATTCCGCGTTTCCCAACAGGAGCAAACACAATATGCGAATTCGAACCCTTCTGGCGACGCTGCTCATCGGAGCCGCGATCGCCACCCCGCAGCGTGCATCCGCTCAGGTGAGCGTCAGCATCGGCGCACGACTCGGACCGGATGTAAACATCTATGCATATTCGCCCGGCGTGTTCGGCGACTGGCACACGTCGTACCGCCAGTGGACGCCGGTGACGCTCTACTATTACAACGGCCATTACTATCGCAGGTCGGTACAGGGCGCGCGCGCCGTGTCGCTCTATTCGCGCAACGGCGAGTACTTCCTGCCGCCCGAAGACAAGGGATGGGTTGGCCGGGACAAGCGCTACAACTACAAGCGCGCACCGGTGGAAGAGGATCGCGGGCACGCAAAACCGCACGAGGACAACGGTCGCGGTCGCGGACGCGGCAAGCCGTAAGCTCTTTTCCGGCATGAAATCAAATGGGGCGCCCCGAACCGGGGCGCCCCATTTGGCATTCAACGCATACCGGCTCGTGTCAGAATCCGAAGAAGAACCTGTTTCGAATATTCGGCGCCGTGATGATCCCGAGGAGCGGCCCCGGCAGCAGCCTGACCTGTCCCGGCGTGAGCGTCTTCTCGAGGAACTTTCCTTCGTCATCGATCTGTTTCCAGACTGAATCGGCCGTCTCGGTGATCAGCTTGATCGTCGCCTTGCGATCGTAGTTCTCCGGGAGGTTCACGAGGTGCGTCGCGAGAATCGTGTAGATCGAATCGGCGCGGTGCCGCAGCGACTGCCGCTCGTCTTCCATCTGCCGCATCTGTTCGATCGTAAGCGCGAGCGAATCGCGCATTCTCGGCGAGAGGAGATAGCCGTAAAAATCGCTGAAGTTGCGCTGCATATAGCGCGCCTTCACCGAGTCCATCGGCGCGTGCGTACCAACCAGCGCGGGACGCATGCGCAAATTCTGCTCGAGCTCCTGCGCCTGAAACGACGGCCCGACGTCGACGGCAATGTCGAGCGTGATGCGGAACGGGACGCGCGTTGAGGTCGTCGCGATGCTCGTGCTGCCGAACCGCGGGTTCACGCTGTACAAAAAAGAATTCGAATTCGGATCGAAGCCGCGCACGCGCAGCAGCGTTTGATCGGGGAACGCCGACATTCCCCAGCCCTGCAGGTGCGCGCTGCCGTGCAGCATTTCGTCGACGCCCCCGAGGACGTTCTGAAACGAGAGACTCGCATGCGCGCGACTGCCGGTGAACGGAATCGCCGGCGAGTAGTACATGTATGCGTTCATCGAGGCGCTCCACGGCCCCGTGCAGCTGCCGAGCGCCGCGATCTGGCCAACCTGTTTCGCAAGACAGTCTCGCGCGGCGGGCGGTCCTGACGCCATCAGCGTGCGCAGCCCCGAGGCGAGCGCCGGATCGGCGGCGGTCGCGGGATTGTACACGAACGCGCGATCGTTCGACGAGCCGTCGCCGTTCAAGTCACCGGACACGAGCGGCGTGAACGGCAGTCCTGACTGCATGATCAGCTGCGTGGTGACGCCCCAGTTCTTCCACCCGCGCCCGAGTCCGATCTGAAAAAGATGGTGCGGCGTTAACTGGCCCGGCGCCCATGTCGTCAGACGCGGATCGCCGGCGGTGCTCGCGTCGAACCCGCGCGATTGCGCGCGCGCATCGGTGTACGTGTAGGCAAACGTCAGCGTGCCGAACCTGATGAAACTCGGCACTGCGTAGACGATGATCTGGCGCGCTTCGCCCCGCAGATCCGACACTTGATCGGCCACCCGTCCGAACGCGGACGACGTGCGCGACTGCACCGACGACACCGCGCCGCTCGAGGGATCGATGTTCGACGCGCTCACGTACACGGGGCGCGATGCTTCGTTCGCGAGCGCAAACCGCGGCGTGACCGCAAAATTGAGATCGTACGTGCCGGACTGATGCAAATTGAGCGAGTAGTTCGCGTCGATCGAGAGATACGTGTTGAACAGCGACTTCGAATAGCCGAGCGTCGCGCGCCAGCTCTCCGGAACGCTCCATTTGCGATCGAACAGCGTGACCGGCGGCGCCGTGTCGGCAAGTGTCGACGTGTTCACGCATGTCGAAGGAATCGCCGACGAATCAGCGGCGAACGCGGACCAATCGGGTGTCGGAGTCGCCGCGCCTGTGCACAGAATGCGCCGCGCGCCGCCGGGCAGTCCGTCGTTCGCCATCGCGCCGGAGAGAAGTGTCGCGCGCGCGGTCTGCCGGAACGCGCCTATGCCGCCGCGGATCTGCGAGGGGCCGAAGTTCAATCGCGAAACGGGACTGAAGAACGAGGAGCCTCCCTGCTGCCCCGGAATGCGATACACGAATCCGACACGCGGAAGAATCGCAAAGGTGTTCGGCGCATGATCGGTGCGCATCCCGAACTGCGATTCCACCTGCGGATTTTCCGCCGGCGTGTCGAGGTAAATATTTCCCTCCGCGCGGACGCCGCCGGTGAGCGAGAGTTTTCCTTTCGTGAACGATCCGCCCACGGCGGCGGCGCCATTCCACACGGTGCCGCTCGTCGACGGCGAGTTCAGCGTCCGCGAAAATGTGCTCGGCACATTCGACGCCAGCGCGCCGAGC
>DASYSH010000438.1:0-4494 GCA_036003525.1 Gemmatimonadaceae bacterium
CATGGACAACGGAAAAGTGAAACGTTTCTGGGGCGCATACGGGCACGTGCCGTCGGATTCGAATCTCGGTCCGTACAATCCGGATGCGATGCCGCTCGCGCAGCAGTTCAGAAATCCGGTGCACTGCGCGGAGCCGACGCCCGATGGCCTGGTGTATGTGTGCGACCGTCCGAACGACCGTATTCAGGTCTTCAAGAAGGACGGCTCGTTCGTGAAGGAAAAGATTCTCTTCCCGAAGACGAAAGGCGACGGCTCTGTGTGGGACATTGCGTTCTCGAAGGACAAGGAGCAGAAATACATTTTCCTTGCGGACGGGAAGAACGAGCACGTGTACGTGCTGGATCGCGCGTCGCTCGAGGTGCTAACGGAGTTTGGCGATGGAGGCCGGCAGCCGGGGCAGTGGTTTGCGGTGCACTCGATCGCGACGGATTCGAAAGGGAATATTTATACGACGGAGACTTACGAGGGTAAAAGGTTGCAGAAATTTGTTTATCAGGGGCTGCACTCCGTTGCTGCCATGAATCAGGGCGTGGTTTGGCCCAAAAAGTAACGGCATAAAGCAAGTGAACTGTTAACCACTAACTGTTGGTCGGTTAAGCAAGGTCTGGAAATCAGTAAGGGCCGCGGCACCAGAGTTTCGGTGCGCGGCCCTTACTGATTGTGACACCTTGGTTAACCGACCAACAGTTAGTGGTTAACAGTTCACTCGTCGGACACTCTATTTCCCAGCCGGCACCGTAATGGTGATGTCGTACTTCTTGAGCTCACCGCTCACGGCCGAGATTTTCGGCATCAGCGCATTCGCTTCTAGAATCGCCTTATCGAGTGCCGCCTTAGCCTCATTCGCCTGCTTGAGCGATGCCGCACTCGGCGATTCCCACACTCCCATCAGCCCGCTCTTCACTGCGCCCGTGCGGGCCAGAGCGTTCGACGGATCCGCGCCGCCGCGGCCACCGCCGCCGCCCGCGCGGCCGGCGTTCGCCGGCGTGCCCACTCCGAACTTCACGCGCACGCTGTCGAACTGCGTGCTCACGTCGGCGAACTGCTTCTTCACCGCGTCTGGCACGGTGGTCGACGCTTTCACTTTCGTCGCCGCGTTCACCATGTCGCTGTTGATCGCCGCGAGCTTCTTCTCCATCGCGTTGCCGCGACGCTGCGCTTCCTGCAGATCGAGAATGACTTCGTTCCACCGGCGGTGCGACGCATCGGCGAACGTCGTCGCGAGCGCCGGGTCCATGATGACCTTCATCGGTTTCGTGTCGAGCGTCTTGCCGCCAGAGACGAGCGAGACCATGTACGTGCCGGGCACCACGTGCGGTGCGAGGTTCGCCGCCACGGCGTTCCCGCCGAACGGACCGTTGCCGGATCCCGGCGCTTCGCCGGTGCACGGATCGACAGGCAGATAGCCCGCGGCATTCGGCGGCACCGGTACGCCCGGAACAGCCGAAGCACCGCGACCACGCCCGCCGCCGGCGCCGCCGCCACCACCGCCGCCCGCGCGACCAGCGGCGCCTCCCGCCGCGTCGTCACCCGAGAGTGGCTCGAGGCGGAAATCCCAGCACATCGTCTGAATTCCCGGCTGCAGCTGGCGGCTCGTCGCCGTCAGTTCACGCACGAGTTTTCCCGAGCCGTCCGTGATGCGGAACTTCGCATCCGGCAGTGCCTTGTTCACCTGATAGTTGATCAGCGCGTCGTACGAGGGGTTCTCGCCGAGGAAGTACTGGTGTCCCCAGAACTCGTAGTTCGTGTTGCTCTTCGATTTCCACTGGAGCGCCGTTGGAATTGAGTACAGTCGTGCATCCCCGGCTGCGCGCGCCGCGGTGTACTCCTGAATCGGCTCTGCGTGATCGAGAATCCAGAGCGCGCGGCCGTGGGTCGCGATCAGCATCGCATTGTCGCGCTCGTGCAGTGTGATCTCATCGACGCGAACCGAGGGCAGATTCGCGTGAATGCGGCGCCAATTCTTGCCGCGATCGAGCGAGACAAACAGGCCCGTCTCGGTGCCGATGTAGAGCACGTCGGGGTTGTGCTGGTCTTCGGTGATCGTCTTGACCGACTCGCCGTGGAGATTCGACTTGATCGAGTGGAACGTCGCGCCAAAATCGTTCGACGCCCAGATGTATGTGTCGTAGTCGTTGAGGCGATGGTTATCGACCGTGACGTACACTGTTCCCGCGTCGTAGCGTGACGGCGCGATTCTGCTGATCCATCCGCCAGCCGGATCGCCCGGAAGATTTTTCGTGATGTTGGTCCACGATCCGCCGTCATTGCGCGTGACGCTGAGCATGCCATCGTCGGCGCCGGCGTAGAGCACGCCCGCCTGTTTTGGCGATTCCGCGAGCGAGACGATAGCCGGCCACTGGCTGACGCCGTCGTTCTTGGAGATGGTGATGTCCGCGCCTTTGAGTCCCATCGTGGTGACCGTGTCACGATTCACGTTGGTCGTGAGGTCGGGACTGATCACGGCCCACGAATCGCCGCGGTCGGTCGAACGGAAGACTTTGTTGCCCGCGGTGTAGAGAACGCCGCGGTCGTGCGACGAGATGATGATCGGCGTGTCCCACTCGAAGCGATATGCCTCGCCTGCCGCCGGCGCCGGCGTCACGTTGAGCGGCGTCGGTCTGATGCTCTTCGACTCGCCCGTGACTTTATCGCGGCGCTGCATGTTGCCGTCCTGCGTCTCCGTATAAATGATCTTGGAGTTCTTCAGGTCGGGAAGCGAAACGAAACCGTCGCCGGTCGCGATCTGGAACCAGTCGCTGTTCAGGATGCCGGCCGCGAGACGCGTCGCGCTCGGTCCGCACCAGTCGTAGTTGTCCTGCATGCCGCCGCAGACATTGTACGGAATCTCCATGTCGTAGCCGACATGATAGAAGAGTCCGACCGGAAGATTCGCTTCGAATACCCAGGTCTTTGCCTGATCGTAGCTGACGCCGATGCCGCCATCGCCGCCGATGAGCACGTGATCCGGGTTGTGCGGGTCGAGCCAGATTGCGTGGATATCGTCGTGGATCGCGTTCGACGCGCTCGTCTCCATCGATTTTCCGCCGTCGACCGTCATCTGCATTTTCACGCCCCCCATGTACACCCGGTCGGGCGTCGAGGGATCGATGCGAACCTGCGAGAAGTAGAGCGGGCGCGGATTCACGCTGCTCACCTTGCGCCACGACGCTCCCCCGTCGTCCGTGCGGTACAGACCGGACGAGCCGGCATCAGCCGCCGCGCCGCGTCCACCGCCACCGCCACCGCCGCCGCCGCCGCCGGCCGCGCCCGGGCCTTCGATTCCGGCGTACACGATGTTCGAGCTGCCGCGGAAAATGTCGAGCGAAATGCGCCCGAGCGGACCGGTGGGCAGGCCGCCCGCGAGCTTGGTCCACGTTTCTCCGGCGTCCGTCGATTTGTAGATCGCGCTGCCCGGGCCGCCGCCGTTGACGCAGCAGGCCGTGCGGCGGCGCTGGTACATCGCCGCGAACATCACTTCGGGATCGGTCGCGGACATGCGCAGATCATTTGCGCCGGTATCCTGGTCGCCCTTAAGGACATTTCGCCAGGTTTTTCCGCCATCGGTCGTTTTGTAGACACCGCGCTCGCCGCCGGGGCCGAACAGCGGTCCGCCCGCCGCGACGAAGACGACGTCGGGATTACGCGGATCGATCACGATGCGGCCGATGTGCTTCGAATCGCGAAGGCCGACGTGGGTGAACGTTTTGCCTCCGTCAACAGACTTATAGAGGCCTTCACCCCACGAGGAAGTTTGGCGGTTGTTCGCCTCGCCCGTTCCGACCCAGACGACGTTCGGATTGTTCTGCTGAACGGCGACTGATCCGATCGAAAGCAGTCCCTTGTCTTGCAGCAGTGGAAGGAACTGCGCGCCATTGCTCGTTGTTTTCCAAACACCGCCGTGCGCGGTGCCGACGTAGAAAATCGCCGGGTTCGCCTCGTACACGGCGAAATCGGAAATGCGGCCGGACATGATCGCCGGTCCGATCGAACGGAAGTGGAGTTTTTCGAACTCGTCGGCGATGGGTGCGCCGCTTTGCGCGGAAAGCGTCGACGCGAGTACGCAGAGCGCAATTCCGAGTGCTGCGAACCGTTTTTTGTGGTGTTCTGTCATGGTATCCATTGTCCGAGGGGACTATCCTTCAAGGCTGTGCGGACCGGGCTGAACAAAGGTCTCACCACCATCTACGCGAGTAAACCTTTTTTCGCTCTGTAGTGCTCTAATCGTCATGTTTCTGTCATACGAACGCTCACCCAGAGAAATCCAGTGAATTTTCGGCGCGCCGCGTGCGTCCTTGTTGCACTCTCGTCCCTCGCCTTCGCAAGAACCGCCCGCGCGCAGACCGCCGATGTGATTCGCGGCCGCGTGAGCAACGCCGCCGACAGCGCGGCGATTCCGAACGCGACCGTCACCGTGACCACCATCTCCGGCGGCGTGAACCGCACTGCCAAGACGGACCGAAACGGCCGGTATACCATCACCTTTCCGAATGG
>DASYSH010000439.1:0-9094 GCA_036003525.1 Gemmatimonadaceae bacterium
TGACCGTCGCGTCGTGCGTCGAAATATTTTTGGCGACCGTCGAGACCATGCCGTTGTACACATCCGGCATCATCTCGAGCGTGCCGGTATACTCATGGTCCTTTCCGTCTTTGTGCGATCGCGCGCGAACGAGATACTTGCCGGACCGCGAGATGGTCGCGTCGATATCGTCGCCGAACGAAGGGCCGCTCTGCACGAGATGATACGACTGCATCGCGAACGTGCCCTGCTGCGTAAACGTCACCGTCTCCTCGAACACGGACCCGGACGGCAGATAGAAGATCATCCGCGTCGTGACTTCGCCGTTCCGCTCGATTTGGAGCTGGTCGCCGTGCGCAATGACCGCGCCATCGGCGGTCGTGAGCTCCAGGAATCCATGCTCGGACCCTTCCGCAAACCGCACCGGGACACCGGTCGCGGCGTAGCTGCTCACCATGGGGCCGTTGCGCGCGCGAACGCGGCTCATCGCGTCTCCGCCGAAAGCGCCCGTGCCGAACGCCGCGAGTCCGAGGGTCATCCAAATCGTATGCGAACGCGTCATATGGAATTGTCCGGGGGATCCTGACCGAGTGCGGTCGCCAGATCGATCTGATGCTCCTGCTCCTGCATCAGGATCGCGCGAATGTGCTCGGCCATCGCGAATTCGCCGAGCGCCTCGCACTGCGACACGCGCGCGCGGTACGCGGCAATCGTGTCCGTTTCGTTCTGGAGATCGAACCGCAGCATATCGGTCGCCTTGCTCGATGTTTTCACCTTCTTCGGTACGACCGTCGGCGAGCCTCCGAGATAGTCGATTTGTTTTGCGATCGTGATGGCGTGCGCGAGCTCTTCGCCGGCGTGTTTTTCGAGTTCTCCGGCGATCGACATGAACTGCGCGCCTTTCATGACCTGCGAGTATACGACGTACGCGATGATCGCCTGGTATTCGCGCGCAAGATCTTCGTTGAGCAGATCGATGAGATGCTCACGTGTGATGCGTTTCGCCGGCGGGGCCGCTTTGCGCGTGTGCGATTTCTTCTTGATGGGCATCTTCTGTTGTTCGATTAGAACTGTGCAGACCAGTTCAGCATGCCGCCGCCCGGCGTGGGCGTGACGCGCGTATGGATCATGATCTTGTCGATCCAGTTGTCGGGGTGCGCGTGCGCGTAACGCACGATCTTGAGGCCGCTGAAGGTGCCGATGCCGGCGCCCATCACGACGTCGCTCGCCCAGTGCTGGCTCTGATACATGCGCGCCACTCCGACTAATGCGGCACTCGTATAGAGAATCGGGCCCACGATCCATTTGAGTTTCGGATATTCCCTGCCCACCTCGCTCGACGCGGCGGCGGCAGCGGCGAACGCGATCGTCGCGTGTCCCGAGGGGAACGAGGCGCGTTGGTCGTTTCCGAACCCCGACAGGAACTTGAATGTGTGCGGATTGGTATCGGCGGAGACGTACGGGCGCGCGCGTCCGACGAATCCCTTGAGAATTTCAGTGACCACGGCGCCTGCGATCGCCGCTTCCGTGGTATGCCAGCCGAGATCCTTGATTTTGTCGTTGTGCGTGAAGCGTCCCGCGAGATAGAACGCGGGCGCGATGACGTAGACGCCGGGCAGCGCGAGATAGTCGAACCCGTTCGCCCAGCTGTTGAGCGTTTTTCCGCCGGGCGCGGTGTTCTCGTTTTGCATTCGCACGGCCAGCGACTTGTCCACGGGATAGAGCGCGAGCACCCCGCCGGCGACGCCCACCGCGAGAAATGCGTCCTTTACGGTGAACAGCGTCTGTTTTTTCTTCGACGTGTCGACGGTTGCCGGGGGCAACTGTCCTTTCTTCGGCGTCGTGTCGGGTACCGCCGTCGATGTCTGCGCATTAAGTGTGATGGCGCAGAGCGCTGCACTGCCGACGACGAATCGGGTGGTTCTGGGGATTAGAGGCATGAGGAACAATCGCGGTCAGCGCCACACCGCACCATCGCCCGAAAGGTCTAGTCCCGCAGCGGCGCCATCGTGACGACAGAAAAAAAAGAAAGCTGTCAGTCTAGAACTGACAGCTTCCGTCTCGAGCGCCGATGAATATCGGCCATGTGAAGCGGTTACTGCGTTCGGTTGAACGTCAGCGGATACGTCGCATTGCTGAATGCGATCTGTCCGGTGATCGAGTTGCCCGTGAGCGTTCCCGTATACGTCCAATTACCATTTTGCGCCGCGCCTGTCGCCAGAAGCGAGACGGCGGAGCCGGCGAGCGTTCCGGTAATTCCGTATTGATTGCCCGCGGTCGCAGTGCCCGACACGCTTCCCGAAGATTCGGTGATGGTGAGCGTTGCGGAGTTGCACGAACTCGTGCCGTTCGGAAACGTCACGGTATAGCACCCTGACCAACTGCCGGAGAGGCCGGTCGAAAGCTTCGCGGGCGCTGTGGTGTCGGATGATTTTCCGCATGATACGATCGTGAGCGCGGAGACGAGCAACATGGCAATGCGTCGCATTTTCATCACCTCGGGAGGGGGACCGGAGCTGTTCGTGAATACCCGAAACCCGCAAGGGTTGATCCGTGCCCCACACCACGCGCTCAGTTCACGAACCGACGCGCCGATCGCGCAGCGCACGGACCGCGAGGACGGCCGAGAGCCCGCCGGTCACTCCGAGCAAATAGAGGATCCAGACGAATAACAGGGCGCCGGGCTTCTCGAGAAACTCCGGCCGCAATCCGTTCCGCATGTGCAGCGGCAACATGCCGGCGGCCAGCAGGCCGCCAAGGAGCATGATCACCCTGCCCGACGTCCGGTCTCTCAGAAGGAGGGCGCCGCAGACGACGACGAGCAGGATCATCACGCCAAATAAGTGATGCAGTCCCGCCGGATCCATGCCGAACACGACATCCTGTGAAATGTGCAGGGTAAGCAGAACGACGGACAGCAGCGAGGTCGCGCTCAGGAGGTCGTTCTGCTTCATGCGCGCCGGTCCGCTGGAGTGACGGAAAGCCGGCTCCAGCGGCGCGCGATCAGCGCGGCCAGGATCGCGGCGGACATTGCGCATGCGAAGACCGCGAAGTGGTTCACGTTGTCCGCGACGAGCTGACGATCGCGAATGCGTATGAGCGCATCCGCGATGACGAAGCTGATTCCGCCGGCGACGAGCTGCGCGGTGATCCGGCCCTCTGTTTCGGTCTGCCGTATTTGTCGCGTAATCGCAGCCAGAACCATGCCGAACGTCGCTGCCATGAACATCGCGCCTTGCGTCGCGCCATATCGGGGCACGTCGACGATGCCGGAGCTGAGAAACCAAACGAATCCGACCGTGTTGATCACGGAAAACAGAGCCCACCAATACGCGGCGAATCTTGCGCGCAATGCAAACGCGGTCATCATGCCGAGCACTCCGCCGCCGATGACGATCGAGCCGAATGTGAACGGATGTTCCTGGCATCCTCCCGGCTGACTTCCGAAGAAGAGTTGACACCGAAAAAAGCGAGCGGCGCCGTACGTCGCGGGAATTATCACGGCATACCACCCCGCGACCGCCGCAATATTTGCGACGCCGGATGCGATCGGAGCCTCCCTCGTGCCGCGCTCAGGTTCGTCCATTTTGCACCGCCTGTTGATGGTCCAAACGAGTGGCACTCCGCCGAGCGCCCAGCGCAGTCGCTGCCAACCGCCGGCGGCGCAATTCGATTCCGCCGTCAGCGCGTCGAGCCATTCCCGCGATTCGGGGTCGACTCGTCTGTGCAGCCAGCCGAGCAGCTGTTTCGCCAGCGCGTCAGCGACACGCCCCGGGAAGTCGCGCATCCGCATTAATGGCTCCCGCTCACGGCGGCGAGGCGGCGATTCATTTTCA
Organism: Gemmatimonadaceae bacterium; assembly: GCA_036003525.1. Lineage (GTDB taxonomy): Bacteria > Gemmatimonadota > Gemmatimonadetes > Gemmatimonadales > Gemmatimonadaceae > Fen-1231. The sequence goes on from DASYSH010000439.1 coordinate 3,816, forward strand.
GAGGCGCCGCCTCCGCAAGCGTCGTTCGCGCCAGCCTCGCGCCTTTCCCCGTGAGCCGATAGGTGTGGCGCGGCGGCCGGCCGGGTTGTTCCGCCTCGGCCCAGCGCGTTTCGAGCCAGCCCTGATCTGCGAGACGCAGAAGAATCGGATAGAGCGTCCCCGACTTGAGACCCGTGAGCTGACTCAGTGCATAGCCATAGTGCCATGAGCGCGGCGCCTCGAGCAAAAGTTCGAGAACGCGAAGGGTCTGCGGCGACGTATTCGGCAACCGTGGCATGCCATACTCTACATATGTTGCCTTTGCGACGCAAGAGCGGTCAATGCAGGTGACGGCAACTTGGCTGTGAGTCTGGATTAACGACTAAACCCCACCACTCTTGAAAGAGCGATGGGGTTTGATGTGTTATGAGAGCCACAGGTCGGGATTGAACCGACGACCGCTCGATTACGAATCGAGTGCTCTACCACTGAGCTACTGTGGCCAAACTACAGACGGCGGAGGGCAGATGGCGGACGGCGGTTGCTGCCGTCTGCTGTCCATCGTCCGCCGTCTTTGAAATGCCCTGGCTCGGATTCGAACCGAGACGCCTTGCGGCACCACCCCCTCAAGATGGCGTGTCTACCAGTTTCACCACCAGGGCAATTCCATTGTCGTCGCGCTCTAAGGACTTCAGTACTCCAACTACAAACTGATCACGTAAACAACGGGAGCGACGGGGCTCGAACCCGCGACCTCTCGAGTGACAGTCGAGTGCTCTAACCAAACTGAGCTACGCCCCCTGCGAAAATCTCGCTCTCCATTTCCAGATCGCACTGCACTCGCCTTAGCCCAAACCGCGAGAGCACACTCCTCACCCCTCACGACGCCCATAGCTCCAACGGGAGTCGAACCCGTCTCTGCACCTTGAAAGGGTGCCGTCCTAACCGATAGACGATGAGGCCATCCATCCTGATAGCGGTAACGGGATTCGAACCCGTGTTCCAGCCTTGAGAGGGCCGTGTCCTAGTCCCCTAGACGATACCGCCGCTTCGCTCTAACCAAGAATGCAGAATGCAGAAGAGGAAAGCGGATACTGCTGCTGCAACTGCAACACCAAACTCACAGCGGTTAAAAAACTTGCGTCCGCCGTCTGCCATCTGCCGTCTTCAAACAGGCCCGGAGGGAATCGAACCCCCAACCGCCGGTTTTGGAGACCGGTGCTCTACCAATTGAGCTACGGACCTACTCCAAACCGCAGGGTGACTGACGGGACTTGAACCCGCAACCCCCGGTGCCACAGACCGGTGCTCTAACCAGTTGAGCTACAATCACCATGAACTACGAACGTTGAAACTAGTCGAACGACGATGGAAGATGGAAGATGGAAGTTCGACATTCACGCCGTCGTCCATCGCCGATCTCCATCTTCGATCATTTGGCTCGATCCATGTACTCGCCCGTGTTCGGATTGACACGGACCTTTTCGCCCGTCGCCACAAACTCCGGAACGTTGATCACGACACCGTTGTCCAGCTTCGCCGGCTTCGAACTCGCCGTCTTCGTCGCCGTCTTCATTACGGGCGCCGTGTCGACCACTTCGAGAATCAGGAACTGCGGCAGCTCGATGCCGATCGGGCGGCCGTCATAATACTCGGCGAGAATCTTCATTCCCGACTGCATCCACTGCGCGTTGTCGCCAAGCATCTCTTCGTCCATCTCGAGCTGGTCGAAGTTCACCGTGTTCATGAAATGCCACGTATCGCCGCCCTTGTACATGAACTCGAGTTCCTGCGTCTCCATCGACGCCTTCTCGATGGTGTCGGCCGCGCGGAAACGATGCTCGAAGCTGTTGCCGTTGCGCAGATTTTTCATTTTGGTCTGGATCATCGCGCGCAGGTTGCCCGGCGTGTGATGGCGGAACTCCAGCACGCGGCAAGGCTGGCCTTCGAAAACGATGACCATTCCGCGGCGAATTTGAGTAGCGGGCATTGCCATTTTACTTCTTCCCTATTTGGCGATTTAATGGGTTCGGAGACAGCCTTTAAGTGTAATAACTTGAATGGGTTGAGGCAACCGGACGGGTCCCGCGAGCGACTGTAGGCGGTAAACATTAGCCGCCAACGCCAAGACACCACTGTTCCCGCGCGGCCAAGAGGCGCGGCTACTTTGTCTTCAGCAACCGCTCCAGACTCGGCCAGAGATTATGGGCGGCGATTCGCGCGCCCTCTGGCGTGGGGTGAATGCCGTCCGCCTGGTTCAGCTTGGGAATACCCGCTACACCGTTCAGGAAAAACGGCGCGAGCGTGACATGCTCCCGGGCCGCCACTTTTCCAAACTCTGCATGAAACGCTTTTGTATAGTCCGCGCCGAGGTTCGTCGGCGCTTCCATTTGGAGCAGGAGGATTCCGGCCCCGGGGTTGACGGCGCGGATCTTCGCGATGATTCCGGTCAGATTTGCCGCGGTCGAATCGGGATTCAGCCCTCGCAGACCGTCGTTCGCGCCGGTCTCGATCACGACCACGTCCGGCTTCTGCTTGAGCAGCCACTCGACGCGCCGCTCGGCGCCCGCACTGGTTTCGCCCGACAGCCCGGCGTTTACAAAGAGCGCCTTCACATGCGACGAATCTGCAATGCGCTGAATCACCGACGGATACGCGTCGGTCGCGGGATCATCGAGTCCGAACCCTGCGGTGAGCGACGTTCCCAGAAACAGCACGCGTGGCACGCGCGTAGTGTTCCCGGCAGCTGGCGCCGTTGCACCGCGCGCCGCCACGGTGGTTGATTCCACCGCGGCGGGTCGCGCGGCTGTTTTTGTGCCGGTTCCACCGCACGCGGCGAGCGCGAACAGTCCCAACGTCAATTTCGCATTCATATACAGCATGCTCTCAGCTAGAGATCTCACCAAGGAATATCGCAGCGGAACGACCAATCTCGCTGTCCTGAAGCATGTCTCGTTCGACATTCCGCAGGGTTCGTTCGTGTCGATCGTCGGTCCGTCCGGCAGCGGAAAGACCACCTTGCTCGGGCTGCTCGCCGGCCTCGACTCGCCGAGTGGCGGCAGCGTCTCGCTCGACGGCACCGATCTGACGAAACTTACCGAAGACGAACGCGCGCTCGTTCGCGGCGAGAAGGTCGGATTCATTTTTCAGACCTTTCAATTAATACCCACGCTGACGGCAATCGAAAACGTGCAGGTTCCGCTGGAGCTGCGCGGCGAGAACGGCGCGGCCGCGCGCGCAACCGCCCTGCTCAAACGCGTGGGACTCGCCGACCGGATGGACCATTTCCCCACCCAATTGTCCGGCGGCGAACAGCAGCGCGTCGCGATCGCGCGGGCGTTTTCGAATTCGCCGCGCATCCTGTTCGCCGACGAGCCCACGGGAAATCTCGACGGTGAGACCGGCGCGCGGATCGTCGAGCTGCTCGAGGAACTGAACCGCGAGTCGGGCTCGACGATCATCATCGTCACGCACGACATCACGCTCGCGCAGCGCGCGGGACGGATGATCCGGCTCAAGGACGGCGTCGTAGTCGAGGACGCGACTCGCGCAGCATCGTGAATCAGCAGAGCGGCCGCTGGTCGAAAGTTGCCGGGCTCGCGTGGCGCGAAAGCCGCACCGCGCGGCGCCGCCTGCTCCTCTACATGTCGTCGATCTCGCTCGGCGTCGCGGCACTTGTCGCGATCGACAGTTTCGCGAGCAACGTGCAGCAGTCGATCCGCGCGCAGGCGCGCGATCTCATGGGCGGCGATGTCTCATTCACCAACAACGCGAAGCTTTCGGAACCTCTTCAAGCGCGGCTCGATTCGCTGAACAGCCACGGGACGCCGGTCGCGAAAGTCGTGTCGTTCATCTCGATGGTCAGCGATACTCGATCCGGCGGCACGCGGCTCGGGCAGATCAAGGCCGTGACGCCGGGATATCCATTCTATGGCACCATCGGCACCGAACCTGCGGGCCAATGGGCGCGGCTGCAGGACGGACCGTACGCCGTCGTCGATCGTGCGCTGCTGATCGCGCTCAACGCGAACATCGGAGACTCGCTCGCGATCGGCTATGTGAAATTCCAGATTATCGCCGCGATCACGAGCATGGCCGGGCAATCCGACGCGTCGCTCGTGATGGCGCCGCGCGTCTTTCTTCCGGAGCGCTACACATCGGAGACGCAGCTGCTCGGATTCGGAAGCCGTGCATCGTACGAGTGGCTCGTGAAGCTGCCGCCGTCGGTGAACAGCACCACGTGGGTCAAGCCGTTTCGTATCGCATTCCAGAATGAGCACGTGCGCGTGACGACCGTCGTGCAGCGCGAGACGAATATCTCCGAATCCGTTCAGGAACTGGCGGACTTCCTCGGCATCGTCGGCCTCGTCGCGCTGCTGCTCGGCGGCATCGGCGTGGCGAGCGGAGTGAACGCATTCGTCACGCGCAAAATCGACACCGTCGCGGTGCTTCGCTGCCTCGGCGCAACCAGCTCGCAAGTGCTCGCGATCTACGTCGCGCAGGCGGCGGTGATGGGATTCATCGGCGCCGCCGCAGGCGCGGCGCTGGGCATCGCAATACAGTTCGCGCTGCCGGTCGCCATCAAGGACTTCCTTCCCGTCGACGTGAGCGTCACGCTCGACTGGCGCGCCATTTCGATGGGACTTGGCATTGGTGTGTGGGTCGCACTGGTGTTCGCACTGCGTCCACTGCTCGCTCTGCGGCGCGTGTCGCCGCTCCAGGCGCTGCGCCGCGATACCGCCGCGCTCGAGGCGGAGCGCAACAAGGACATTCCGACGCATCTGGTGAACATCGCGCTCGTCGGCAGCGTGCTGTTGCTCGCGTTTCAAAGAGCGGGCAGTGTGCGACGCGGCGCGATGTTCGCGGCGGGGATCGGCGGAAGCATGCTGGTGCTTTGGCTGAGCGCGGCCGCGCTGTCATGGCTCGCGCGCCGCGCCGTGACGGCACGGTGGCCCTACGTGGTGCGCCAGGGCGTCGCGAATCTCTACCGGCCCGCGAATCAGACGCGATCCGTGGTGCTCGCGCTGGGCTTCGGCGCTTTTCTCGTAAGCACGCTGTATCTGGTGCAGGCGAACCTGCTGAAGCAATTCGAAGTCACGGCGATGCAGTCGAAATCGAATCTGATCTTCTTCGACATTCAGGAGGACCAGCGGCCGGGGCTCGATTCGATCCTCAAGAGCGAAGGCCAGGTGGCGCTCGGATATACGCCGATCGTCACAATGAAGATCGCGTCGATTAATGGAAAGACGACTGCGCAGTGGGCTGCGTCGCAGGGCATCTCGGCGAACAACTGGGCGCTG
>DASYSH010000440.1:0-10587 GCA_036003525.1 Gemmatimonadaceae bacterium
CGCCGCTGCGTGCAAGCCGAAGAAAATTGAATCGTTCGGCAGCGAGACGAACATCATCTGGTCGGCGGACAGCAAGCAGTTCGCATTCGTTTCGCATCCGGGGCAGTTCAGCAGCACGCACCTGATGCTCGCGTCGGTCGACGGCGGAAAGGCGGTCGACATTCTCGCGCCGTGGAAATACGAGCCGGGGCAGATCGAGTGGTTCAAGGACGGGAAGATCCGCATGACCACCACGACGGGCGGTGCCGGAGGATTGTGGCAGGTCGATCCCGCGACGAAGCAGGTCACGCCGATTCTCGCGGGCCGCCGCGTCGTTGGCGACATCATGATGGACAAGGCGCAGACGAAGCTGGTCTACACGTCGACGGATGTGACGCACCTGGCCGAGTGGTACACGTCGGACATCAACGGCCAGAACGAGAAGAAGCTGACAACGTTCAACGACGCGCTGCAGAAAGAAGTCGCGTTCCAGGACGCCGAGCGCTTCACGTACAAGTCGGTCGACAATCTCGAGATCGAAGGCTGGCTGATGAAGCCATATGGATATCAGCCGGGCAAGAAATATCCGCTCGTGCTGTACATCCACGGCGGCCCGCACTCGGATTACAACGAGGGATGGTTCGACGAATTCCAAAGTGTCGCGGGCGGCGGAATGTTCGTGCTGTATACGAATCCGCGCGGGTCGAGCGGGACGAACGGCAATTTCACGAATGCGAGCCGCGGCGACTGGGGCGGCAAGGATTACATCGATCTCATGAAGGGCGTCGACTGGGCCGCGGCGCGTCCCGACGTCGATTCAACGAGAATGGGCGTGAGCGGCGGATCGTACGGCGGTTTCATGACAGCGTGGATCGAGACGAAGACGAATCGGTTCAAGGCCGCGGAGACCGATCGCATGATCAGCGACTGGACGTACTGGTGGGGCGCATCGGACGTGCAGGGACTGACGAACGGCGAATTTTTCGGGCGTCCGTGGGAAAATCAGGCGATGTACGATTCGCTCTCGCCGATCCGTCACGTAAAAAATGTGAAGACGCCCACACTCATGGTGCAGTCGGAGGACGACTTCCGCACGCCGATGGGGAACGCGGATCTCTGGTACACAGCGCTGCGCGCGCAGGGTGTGCAGGCGGAGTTCGTGCGCTACCCGCGGTCGACGCACGAGCTGTCGCGGTCGGGTGAGCCGTGGCTGCTGGTGGATCGCCTCGGGCGAATTCGGCAGTGGTTCGATTATTGGCTGGTGCAGGGCGGGCCGAAGAAAGTGACGCAATAGAGATTTGAGCTGTGAGTTGTGAGTCAACTACACTGTCAAAGCCCAACTGCCAACGGGCAACTGTCAACTCAAACCACAACCAACCACCAACCGGCAACAGCCACCCCTCAACAGTGCCTCTTGTTTGACGGTCGAAGTTGGATGGTCGTTCGTTGGTCGTGGCAGTAGTTGATAGTTGCCGGTTGGCAGTTGGGCTTTGACAGTGTAGTTGAATCCCAGACTTGCCTCGCCCCTCGTTTTAGTTATCTTACCACTAAGATGAATTCACCAAAGCGCTCACCATCGAAAGACCACCACCCGGTGAAGGGTGGCGCGCCGGTCACGTCCGATCTCCCGACCACGACTGCGCTCAAACTCTGGGTCGTGCTGGCCCGTTCGCATGCCGCGATCAGCGAAGTGCTCAAGGCCGACATCGAGCGCCACGACCTGACCGCCGCCGAGTTCGGCGTGATGGAAGCGCTCTACCACAAAGGCCCGCAGCTCCTCGGCGAAATCCAGAAAAAGATTCTGGTCTCGAGCGGCGGGATGACCTTCCTGGTTGATCGCCTCGCGAAGCGCGGGCTCGCCGAGCGCCAGGAATGCTCGTCGGACCGCCGCGCGCGCTACGCGGCGCTGACGAAGAAAGGCGAGAAACTCATGGCTTCGATCTTCCCCGCGCATGCCGCGGTGATCCACAGCGCCATGAAGGGACTCAAGCCCGCTGATCAGCGCGCCCTGACGGCGCTGCTCAAGGAGCTCGGCACCGAGGCGGCGCGGCTCGCCGCGGAAACGCCGGCCTGCAAGGCGGCGCTGGCCGAGCAGGATTAGCCCCTCGTGAGGTAGGCCGATCGGGTGATTGACATGCCGGTTCGCATGGATTATTATCTCAGTAGTAAGAGTTCAATAAGTGAGGGAATTATGAACACCAGGATGAAAGCAACAGCGGCACTGACCACGCAGGGCTTCCACCACATCACGCTCGTCTCGGGCGACGCGCAGCGCACGCTCGCGTTTTATCGAGACCTGCTCGGATTCACCGTGGTGAAGGACGCGCGCGGCGCCGGTGACCCGAACGGATACAGGCTTTATCTCGGCGACGAAGCGGGAACGCCGGGCACACTCGTGACGTTCGTCGAACGTCCGGCGGCGCGGACGGGACGTTTCGGCGTGGGCGGAGTGCATCACCTCGCGCTCGGCGTGGGAACATACGAAGCGCAGCTCAAATGGAAGCGCTACCTGACGGACCGCGGCGTCGCAGTCAGCGGACCGATGCCACGCGGCTATTTCACGTCGCTCTACTTCCGCGATCCCGATGGACAGGTCCTGGAAATCGCGACGGCCGGCCCCGGTTACCACTGCGACGAGCCGATCGAAGCGCTCGGGCAGCACATCATGATGCCGCGCGATCAGCAGCTGCCGGGCGGTCGCGATGAGCGCGCGATCCAGCTGACGACATTCGCCGAGCCCGTTCCGGCGATTTCGCCGGACATGGTGCTCACCGGGATCCATCACGTGACCGGCATGACGGACGACATCGAGCGCGCCAGCGACTTCTATGAAGAGGCGCTCGGGCTTGCAGTCGTGAAGAAGTCAGTGAATCAGGACGACCCCGAAACGCCGCACTGGTTCTGGGCGAACTACGACGGCACCCGGGTGCTGCCGCACAGCAGCTGGACGCTGTTCGGCTGGACGCCGCGCCATCCGCATGCGAGAGCGGGGGTCGGCCAGGCCAATCATGTGGCGTTCCGCGCCGCGGATCTGGAGGAATTGAAAGCCTGGCAGGACCACCTGCGCTCGATGGATCTCGATGTCTCGGCGGTGATCGAAGCGCGCCCGTTCTCGAGCATCAACTTCAGCGCGCCCGATGGGCAGTTACTGGAAATCGCAACCGATCAACCGACGTGGGAATAGCAGTACCAACCTTTTTTCAACCGATGGAGAATTTTTTATGAAGTGGAATCTCGACGCAATGCACAGTCACGCGGAATTCGCGGTGAAGCATCTGATGATCTCGACCGTGAAAGGTCACTTCAAGAGCGTCACCGGAACCGGCGAGACGAACGAAGACGGCACGCTCAAGACGGCGGAGCTCACGATCGACGCCGCGAGCATCAACACGAACGTCGAAGCGCGTGACAATCACCTGCGTTCGGCAGACTTCTTCGATGTCGCGCAGCATCCGACGATCACGTTCAAGTCGACGCACATCGAGCAGGACGGCACGGACATCACCATCACGGGCGATCTCACGATGCATGGCATCACGAAACCCGTCACGCTGAAGGGTGAATTGACCTCTGCCGTGACCGATCCGTGGGGCAACCAGCGCACCGCGCTGGCCGTGACTTCGAAGATCAATCGCAAGGATTGGGGCCTGACCTACAATCAGGCGCTCGAGACCGGCGGCCTGGTGGTGGGCGAAGACGTGAAGCTCATCATCGAGTTCGAGGCGGTTGCCGTGAAGGACGAGGCCCTCGTAGCCGCGTAGTAGTGCGGATGAAAGATGGAAGATGGAAGATTTGTCAGTATCCATCTTCGATCCTCCATCTTCCATCGGTATTTCCGCCTGCACTGCTAGCGACGGACTGGACTCTGCCATAACGTTTCCGGCTCCAGCACGATCATAAAAGGAGCCGGACGATGGTCTTCTCCCGAATCATAGTGACGGCCGCCGCACTCGCGGCGGCCTCGTTGCCACTCTCTGCGCAGACGCGCGGCGTCGTCCATGGCCAGAAGCCGGGACGTCTGGTCATCCACAACGCGACGATCGTCGACGGCAGTGGCGCGCCCGCGCGCGGGCCGGTCGACATCATCGTCGAGAACGGCCTGATCACCAACATCATAAATCTCGACCCAGTCTCGCTTCGTGGCGGCGGTCGCGGACGCGGCGGCGCCTCTGCGGCCGCGGACGTCCAGATCGACGCGACAGGCAAATACGTGCTTCCGGGCCTCATCAACGCGCACGCGCACTTGCAGAGCACGCGCGGCCAGGGAATGTCGTTCGGCGGGTACGAATACAATCTCAAGCTTTGGCTCGCGAGCGGGATCACCTCGGTGCGCGAAGTCGGATCCGAGAGCGACACGGAGATCGTGAACAACCGCGATCGTCTCGCACGGGCCGAGATTGTCGGACCCAGGATTTTCGCGTATCCAATGCTGGGAAATGTGAAGACGCCGGCCGACGCGCGCGCACGCGTGCAGTATCTCAAGAAACTTGGCGTCGACGGGATCAAGATTCTCGGTGTCGAGCGCGACATCATGACGGCGATGGAGGACGAGGCGCATAAGGTGGGCCTTCGCGTCGCCCACCATGTCGGCGTCGAGGAAACGAACGCGTGGGACGATATCAAGCTGGGAACGACGAGCATCGAACACTGGTACGGCATCCCGGACGCGGCGATCCCCGACGGACGCCAGCACTTTCCGAGCGACTACAATTATTTGAACGAGACCGACCGCTTTCGCTGGGCGGGACGGCTCTGGCGCGAAGCCGATCCGAAGCTTCTCGATTCGGTTCTCACGTCGATGGTGCGCGCGAACGTCGCGTGGGTGCCGACGATGGACATTTACGAGGCGAGCCGCGACCTCCAGCGCGCGCAGAATCAGCCATGGTTCCGCGAATATCTCCACCCCTCGCTGGAAAATTATTTCAAGCCGGATCCCGCGAATCACGGATCCTATTTCATCGGCTGGAGCAGCACCGACGAAGCGTACTGGAAGGAGAACTACCGTCTATGGATGGCCGCACTGCGTGACTTCGAACGGAAAGGCGGACTCATCGGATGCGGAGACGACGCGGGCTTCATTTATGAGATGTACGGTTTCGGCCTGATTCGCGAGATGGAGCTGCATCAGGAAGCCGGATTCCAGCCGCTCAAGATCATCCAGCACTGCACAAGCGACAACGCGAAAATACTCGGACAGGAAGATCACCTGGGCCGCATCAAGGTCGGATACACGGCCGATCTCATCGTCGTCGATGGGAACCCGCTCGAGAATATCAAAGTTCTCTATGCCGGCGGCACGAACGCCATTCGTGACGGCAAAGAAGTTCGGACGCTTGGATCGGAGTGGGTGATCAAGGACGGCATTCCGTACAACGGACCGCAGCTGATGCGCGAGGTGAAGGCGATCGTCGACAAGGCGAGGATGAAGCAGTAGCCGGAACAGCGACCGAAGACCGAGGACCGAAGACCGAAATGTCTGCGCTGCTCTCCAATATCCGTTTGTTCATCGAAGAGCGCGCAATCCCGCTCGAACGTGAATTCCTCGCGCGGCCGTTCGTAGAACTCGAGCCGCAGCTGCAACAGCTGCGCGCGGAAGTGAAGACGCGTGGACTGTGGGCTCCGCACCTGCCGAAAGAGCTCGGAGGGTGCGGGTTGTCGCTCATGGAGTTTGCGCATGTCTCTGCGGTCCTCGGCGAGACACCCGTCGGCCACTACCTGTTCAATGCGCAGGCGCCCGATATCGGCAACTGCGAATTGTTGAATGCTTACGGAAGTGCCGGACAAAAAGCGGCGTGGCTCGAGCCGCTCGCTCGCGGCGAGATTCGCAGCTGTTTTTCGATGACCGAACCGGAATTTGCGGGATCGAATCCAGTGTGGATGGCGACGATCGCGCGCCGTGACGGCGACGACTACGTCATCGACGGCCACAAATGGTTCACGTCGAGCGCGGACGGCGCGGCGTTCACGATCGTGATGGCCGTGACTGCGCCTGACGCGAAAGCGCACGAGCGCGCGAGTCAGATCATCGTGCCGATGGACGCGCCGGGACTCGAGCGCGTGCGCAACATTTCCGTGATGGGCGATGAGGGAAGCAGTTACGCGAGCCATTCCGAATTGCGATTCACCGGTGTGCGCGTGCCCATCGCGAACCGGATCGGCGCCGAGGGTGCGGGGTTCGCGCTCGCGCAAGAGCGGCTTGGACCGGGACGCATTCATCATTGCATGCGCTGGATCGGTATTTGCGAACGCGCGTTTCGGATGATGTGCGATCGCGCCGCGACGCGGGAGCTGTCGCCGGGTCACGTGCTCGGCGAACAACAAACCGTGCAGCACTGGATCGCCGAATCGCGCGCAGAAATAGATGCGGCGCGACTGCTCGTGCTCGATACCGCGCAGCAGATCGAATCGAGCGGCGCGCACGCGGCGCGCGATCGCATCTCGCTCATCAAGTTCCATGTCGCGGGAATGCTGCAGCGCGTGCTCGATCGCGCGCTGCAAACGCATGGCGCGCTCGGCATGACGGACGACACTCCGCTCGCGTGGTGGTATCGGCACGAGCGCGGCGCGCGGATTTACGACGGCCCGGACGAAGTGCACAAGTCCGCCGTCGCGCGCCGCATCCTCAAAGGATTCGGCCTGAAGGATTCGTGAGCGATACGCTGCCGGTGCGCGCGGGCGAGGAACTCGATCTGCGCGCGCTGAACGGGTGGCTAGCCGCGAACGCGCCGGAAATCGGACTCGTCTCAACGGTCGAGCAGTTCTCCGGCGGATTTTCCAATCTCACCTATCTATTGAAGAGCGACGCCGGCGAGTTCGTGCTGCGACGGCCGCCGGCCGGAGTGGGGAAGGGGTCCGCGCACGATGTCGCGCGCGAATACCGAATTCTCGCCGCGGTCGCTCCGCGAGAGATCCCTGTTCCCCGCGTGATTGGCCTGTGTGAGGATGCCTCCGTGCTCGGCGTCCCGTTCTACCTGATGGAGCGTGTGCGCGGCGTGATTCTTCAGCGCGGCAGCGACCCCGGTTTCAGCGCGGAGACCATGCGCGGCATCAGCGAATCATTTGTGGCGACGTTCGCCGCGATTCACTCGGTCGACGCGACGGATCCCGCGATCGCCGCTCTTGGAAAAGCAGATGGATATGTCAGCCGCCAAATTTCAGGGTGGATCAAACGCTGGCACGCCTCGCGCATCGACCCAGTTCCCGCGATGGATCGCGTCGCCGAATGGCTGACATCGCACGAGCCGGCGTCGAGCGGCATTTGCCTCGTGCACAACGATTTCAAATACGACAACCTCGTGCTCGATCCTGCCGATCCGCGGCGCATCACTGCGGTGCTCGACTGGGAGATGGCAACGCTCGGTGATCCGTTGCTGGATGTCGGCACATCGATGGGATACTGGGTCGAGTCGACCGATCATCCGGCGCTTCAGTCACTCGGCCTCGGCATGACCGCGCTTCCGGGAAACTTCACGCGCCGCGAATTCTGGGAGGGTTATCTGAAGCGCACCGGCCGGCCGCCGACGAGCCCGGCGTTCTATTACACGTTCGGCCTGTTCAAGATCGCGGTGATCGCGCAGCAGATCTACGCGCGATATCGCAAAGGATTCACCACCGATGATCGCTTCGCGCGCCTCGGCGATGCCGTCGGGTTTTTTGCGATGACTGCGGAGCGCGCTACATCGCAGCGCAACTAGTCAATGCACGAAGATCTGAAGCGAATCACTTAGTGCCTTTCTCGTCGCGACGATCCATGTCGATCCTGACTTTCGCGCGGTGACGGTCGCCGCGCGAATACCCGCGGGCGAAACGCTGGCGATCGTCGGATCGCGCGACAGAAAAGTCGCGACGACTGCGCCAGTATCCGGATTCGACGTGGGATTCGCGAGCGCTGCGATCTGCTGATTTCGCGCGTCGAAGCCGTCCACCCATATCGTAGCCGTCGCGCCCACCGAAAGCGCGGGGCATGCGTGCGTGTCGGGACAACGCAATTGGATGCGCGTGACGCGCTGCGTGATCACCACGCTCTTAAACCCGGTGTGCCGGTACTCCTTAACGGTGGCCAAGCCGCCGCCCTTTCCCGTTAGTTGAGTGTCGTACGACGCGACGAGCGCCTCGACCGAAATCTTCAGCGTGGCCGGTTCGAGGGGCGGCATTATCGACATGAAATTTCCGCCGCTTCCGCCCTGGAGATACGCCGACCCGTCCGAGACGTAAGCGGTATCTGCCTGAAAGATCGTGACGGTATCCGCGAGCCACGTGACCGCGCTGTCGGCGAACACAGCCGGCGTGAAGCGCACGGCATAGCTCCCGATTTCACCGAGGCTGAACAGCGTATCGGGTCCCGCAATGTCGACCGAGAGCGGAAAGGCGGGATCGTACGGATTCGTATGCAGAAACTGATCTCCGCATGCCACTCCGACGATCAGCGCGGCGACCACGCCAAGCGTCAGCGCGCGTCCGCGCACACTTCGCCACAAGGACCGTCCACTTCGCGCTGCGGATGGGGTAGCGATCGTCACTGAGCGCTCGCAAGCTGGTGGGGGATAACCTCACCAATACATCACCATCAGCCGAATTGTTCAGCCACCGGATTTTCTGCCGGTGCCGCCGGTCAGCGCGCGGCCTTCAACGACTTCTTCAGCAACGCGATCTGGCCAAGGTGATACACATCGTGATCCGCCAACCCGCTCACCGTGTCGGCGCGCGTCGCGCCGCTGCCATGGCCGGTTTCCCCTGTTTTCGGAACCTGAAGAAAGAGCGACTCCTCGTGCGCCTGCTCGATCGATGCGAGCAGCGCCTTTCGCGCGTTGAGCAACTCGATCTGCGCGGCCATCCAGTCATCCTGGGTCGACCCTTTCACGGCGGGCCAGTCGCCGCGCGACGGTGCTTTGGACTCGCCGCCGGTCATGCGGCTCGTCGTCTCCTCGGTCCACGCCGTCAGATGGAGAAGCGTCTCCCAGATCGATTGCGCGCCCGGAAGCGGATGCGCGAGCGCTTCGTCGGCGGTCACTCCTTTCAGAATCGCGCTGCTCGATGAGCCATACCACGGCTCGCCGTTCCACACCGTCAACAATTTCTGGCTGAGATTCGCGCGGACGCTCATGTTCGGATCCTCAACGTCGAGGTACATACGCAATGTACGGGTCGGTGGCGCGGCCGTGCAAACCGTTTCTGGGCACCGGTTGTCCCCAGTGCGTGACGCAGACCGAGTACATCGCCGATCTCGTGCAGGATATTCGCTTCGGATTTCGAGCGCTCCGCCGCGCGCCGGCGTTCACGGCGGCCGCGGTCATCACACTCGCGCTCGGCATCGGCGCGAACAGCGCAATCTTCTCGGTGATGAATGCCGTCGTGCTGCGTCCGCTGCCCTACGCGCGGCCCGACCGGCTCGTCAGCATCGGCGGCGGTTCGGCGGGCGAGTATCTCGCGCTGACGCAGCGGCTTCATTCGTTCGAATCGCTCGCCGCATGGGTCGCGACCACGCATCCCGTGGACGACGGAGAAAACGTCGCGCGTCTCGACGGCGCGGCCATCACCGTCAATCTGTTCCCGATGCTCGGCGTTTCGCCCTCGCGCGGACGCGGATTCTCTTCCGACGACGCGACGCCGGGCGGCGAGAACGTCGTGATCGTGAGCGATGCGTTCGCGCGCCGCCTCGGGCCGAATGGTGCAATCGATCGATTTCTCACGATCGAGGGCGTGCGCTCCCGCATCATCGGCGTAATGGCGCCTGATTTCCATTACCCCGTCGCGCGCGTGGACTACTGGCAGCCGTATCGGTTCGACCTTGGCAATGTCGGCTATACGTGGGCGGTGACGGACAAACAGATGGTCGCGCGGATGAAGGACGGCGCGACGCTCGCGAGCGCAATGCGCGACCTCGTGACGACCTGGCCGACGCTGCGAAAACTGAATCCGCTCTGGGATCCCGGCGCGCGCTACGGCACGGGTGTCGCGGTGAAGCCGCTGCAGGAGCGCGTGCTCGGCGCGACGCGCGGATACATCTGGATGCTGTTCGGCGTGGTCGTGCTCGTGCTGATCATTGCGTCGGTGAATGTCGCGAACCTGCTGCTCGCGCGCGCTACGGCACGCACACGAGAGTTCGCCGTCCGCGCCGCGCTCGGCGGAAATCGCGGCCGTCTCGTGCGCCAGCTGCTGACCGAGAGCGCAATTCTCTCCGGCGTCGCGGCCCTGCTTGGCGCAGGCATAGGATGGGCCGCGCTGCGCTGGCTCGTCGCATCACTGCCTGGCGAAGTGCCGCGCGTAAGTGAAATCGGATTCAACGGATCGGTGCTGATCTATACCGCCGTCGTCTCGCTCATCACCGGGATCGCGCTTGGCGTCGTGCCGGCGTGGCGGGCGACTGCGCCGCTCGCCGATGGACGCGGCGCAGGCGGATTCGGCCGCGGCTCTACGCGCGGCACGTCGCATGCGCGCGTCGCGTCAGCCCTCGTGTGCGCCGAGGTCGCGCTCGCAGTGATGCTTGTGTCCGCGTCGGTGCTGCTGCTCCGCAGTTTCAACGGTCTCTCGAACGCCGCGCCCGGGTTCGACCCGGACCACGTCGTTGCGGCGCGGATCACCGTGCCTGAACCGCAGTACCGGACGTCG
>DASYSH010000441.1:0-2730 GCA_036003525.1 Gemmatimonadaceae bacterium
CGGCCACCGCTCGATTGCGGTCCCGCCGCTGGAAGCGCGAGCGTCGCGCGCTTCACGACATCCGCGACCGTCTGCTGCCAGCGCGACTGAATGGCCGCGACGTCGACGATGATTCCGTTCGCGTGAACGGCGGTATCCACGGCGTCCGGTTCGAACAGCTCGCCCGTGAAGCGCCACAGATCATTCAGCGCGTGTTGCGCGCGCGCGTGACTCTCCGCGGTGCCGTCGCCGAGCCGGAGCATCCAGTCACTGCTGTGGCGCAGGTGGTAGCTGTCTTCTTTCAGCGCCTTCGCGGCGATCCCCGCGAGTGGTTCGAACGTGCATTTCTGCAGCGCGTCCCATTGCAGCACGCTGTACGCGTCGAACAAGAACTGTCGCACGATCGTGAACGCGAAATCTCCCCTGGGCAGTTCAACGATTTGCGCGTTGCGATATTCCGGCTCGCTGCGAAAATAGGAGAGCGCATCTTCGTCGCGGCCGGCGCCTTCCGCGTCTCCGGCAAGTTTCAGGAGAGCGCTTCCCTGCCCGACGAGGTCCAGCGCGATGTTCGCGAGCGCGATGTCTTCTTCGAGGATGGGTCCATGGCCGCACCACTCGCTCATGCGATGGCCGAGCACCAGCCGGTCGTCGCCGAGGCGGAGGAGGTACTCGAAGATCGGATTCGCGATGGCGACTTCTCTCACGCCGGCAACGTTCATCGCGACTTCACCGCGGTGTCAATCGTATGCCGTGTGCCGTCCGCGGTCTGCCGTCTCAAAACACTTTCACTCCGCGCGGCACTTTATAGAACTGGGGATGCCGGTATGCCTTGTCGTTGCCGGGATCGAAGAACGGTCCCGCATCACCCGGCGCCGACGCGATGATGGCGCCCGACGGCACGACCCACAGCGAGACGGCTTCGCCGCGCCGCGCGTAGACATCGCGCGCATTCTGCATCGCCTGCTCGGCGTCGGCGGCGTGGACGCTGCCCGCGTGTTCGTGGGGTGCGCCCTGGCCGGCCTGGGTGAAGACTTCCCAGAGCGGAAGCTGGGTGTCGGCCATCACGCCGCGTCCGTCGAACGAACGTCGGCCACCTGGCCACCGGCGCGCGCGCTGTGCTTCGCCGCATACGCCGCCGCGGCTTCGCGCACCCACTGACCTTCGTTGTGCGCTTTGCGACGCGCCGCCAGCCGCTCGTGATTGCACGGGCCGTTGCCCTTGATCACTTCGAAGAATTCGTCCCAGTCGATCTCGCCGAATTTCCAGTCGCCCGTCTCGGGGTCGTGGCGGAGATCGGGATCGGGGAACGACAGGCCGACGGCCTGCGCCTGCGGTACGGTGAGATTCACGAACCGCTGGCGGAGTTCATCGTTCGTCTTTCGCTTGACGCGCCACTTGAGCAGCTCCGCCGAGTTCGGCGAGTCCTTGTCGCTCGGTCCGAACATCATGAGGGAGGGCCACCACCAGCGATTGAGCGCGTCCTGCACCATCGCCTTTTGCGCCGGTGTTCCCGTGGCGAGCGTCGCGACGATTTCGTAGCCCTGCCGCTTGTGGAAATTTTCTTCCTTGCAAATCCGGATCATCGCGCGCGCATAGGGACCATATGACGCTTTCGCGAGGACGGTTTGATTCACGATCGCTGCGCCGTCGACGAGCCAGCCGATGCAGCCGATATCGGCCCAGGTGAGCGTCGGATAATTGAAAATGCTCGAATATTTCGCGGTACCGTCAAGCAGCTGCTCGACGAGCGTCTGGCGGTCGACGCCGAGCGTTTCGGTCCCGCAGTAGATGTAGAGTCCGTGCCCCGCTTCGTCCTGCACTTTCGCGATCAGGCACATTTTGCGGCGCAGGCTTGGCGCGCGCGTGATCCAATTTCCTTCGGGGAGCATGCCCACGATTTCGGAATGAGCGTGCTGCGACATCATGCGCGTCAGCTGCTTGCGATAGCGGGCGGGCATCCAATCCTTCGGCTCGATGGATTCGCCGGAGGCGATGCGGGCCTCGAACGCGGCGACGCGCGCGGGATCGTCGGGGGGAAGGATGGTCTCCATGCTTCTCAAATCTAGCTCAAAACTAGATATGAGGGGGGAGGCCAGCGGGAGTGGCGAGGGAGAGTGGGGAGCGGGACGAAACGAGCGGGAAGTGGCGAGGCCAGACGGGAGTGGCGAGGCCAGATGGGAGTGGCGAGGCCAGATGCGAGAGGAGAGGCCAGATGGGAGGGGGCTAGGCCAGATGGGAGGGGAGAGAGACTACATCAGTTGCGTTTTTTGCGGTTTGCTGGCTAGCCACTTCTGTGCGCCGATGAGAATGCGGCGGAGTTCGGCGAGTTGTTCAAACCGAAGATCGATGGTTTCGGGAGGGAGTTGGTTTTTGACGGCACGATACCATGTAAAACTCTCGCGGAGCGAACCGAGCGCGATTCCGAAACATCTCGAGCGATCGGCCGCGGAGTTCCGCCCAAAGCCTTCCGCGACGTTCGCGCTGATCGACGCCACGGCGCGCAACAGTTGATCGCTCTGGTGCGGAACACATTTTCGAACGCGCAGTTCTTCCACATCGCGCGTCGCGAGATCGAGGAGGTACAGCGCCACTCGATACGCATGGAACTTCCACATCTGATCTTCGCGCAGACTCACAGGCACGCATGCTTCCCACGCCTTGAAGTCTTCATCATGAATGATTGGCATGCCGCAACGATGCAGTACATCGCGAGCAAGAGTGTCACCGCGCGACTGCAAACCGTCTCATTTC
>DASYSH010000442.1:0-13651 GCA_036003525.1 Gemmatimonadaceae bacterium
GCACATCGGGGAACGCCGTGGATGTCGTCAACGCGATTCCCGCCGATCAGGAAATTCTTTTTCTCCCCGACATGTTCCTCGGCGCGCATGTGCGCCGAATCACGGGCCGAAAAAATATTCATGTCTGGATGGGCGAGTGCCACGTGCACGCGGGGATCGATCCCGAAAACATCCGGCTGCAGCGATCGCTGCACCCCGAAGCGGAAT
Organism: Gemmatimonadaceae bacterium; assembly: GCA_036003525.1. Taxonomy (GTDB): domain Bacteria; phylum Gemmatimonadota; class Gemmatimonadetes; order Gemmatimonadales; family Gemmatimonadaceae; genus Fen-1231. Next base: position 208 of record DASYSH010000442.1, read on the forward strand.
TTTTAATTCACCCCGAGTGCGGCTGCGCGACGAGCGTCGTCGAGGCGATGTCCGCCGGTGATGTCGACCCCGAGGGCGCGCACATTCTCTCGACCGAGGGAATGATCAACCGGCCCGCGCAATCAGCGGCGAGTGAATTCATCGTCGCCACCGAAGTCGGAATTTTGCACCGTCTCCGCCGCGCGTATCCGGACAAAACGTTTTACGCGGCGAACGAGCGCGCGTCGTGCGCGTACATGAAAGTCACCACGCTGCCGAAAGTCCTCGCATCGCTGCAGCGGATGGAGCACCGGATCACGGTGCCCGAAGAAATCGCGGCGCGCGCGCGTCTTGCGATCGAACGCATGGTGAGCATCGGCGGCACCGTGCCGGTGCCGGCCAGCGAAGGAGTGGATCCGGGCGAATGAAAGAGAACGAGCCGCAGCGCGCGCCACGCCGCATCACACCGTTCGAAACGCCGCAGTTCGCCTCGGCGCGCTTTCCGCTGACGGAAGCGTCGATCATCAAGCTGGTGCAGGAGGCGCTTGATGAAGACGCCGCGTTCGGCGACATCACGACGCTCGCGACCGTGCTTCCCACGCGTCGCACGCGGGCCAAACTCGTCGCGCGCGAGGAAGGCGTGATATCGGGCGTTCCGCTCGCGCTCGCGGCGTTTCGCATTCTCGACGAACGGGTCGAGATTCGTGTTGACGCCGAGGACGGCAGCCTGATGGAGCGGGGCGGGACGATCCTCTATCTCTCCGGTCATGCGCGCGGGCTTCTCGCGGCCGAGCGCACGGCGCTGAACTTCATGCAGCATCTGTCGGGCGTCGCGTCGCTCACGCGAAAGTTCGTCGACGCGGTGAAAGGCACGCGCGCGGCGGTCGTCGACACGCGCAAAACCCTCCCCGGTTGGCGCAAGCTCGAGAAGTACGCCGTCCGGTGCGGCGGCGGCGTGAACTATCGCGCCGATCTCGCGAGCTCGGTGCTGATCAAGGACAACCACCTCATGGCCGTCGACGGCGACATCGCGCTCGCGGTCAAGCGCGCGCGCGAATATGCGCCCACCGGCACCTGGGTGCAGGTCGAGGTCGAAACGCCGGAGCAGGCGCGCACCGCCGTCGAGGGTGGCGCAGAGAGCATTCTGCTCGACAACATGTCGAACGATCAAATGCGTGAGTGCGTCGCGATCGCCAAGGCACGCTGCATCACCGAGGCGAGCGGCGGAGTGCGGCTCGATAACGTCCGCGCGATCGCCGAGACGGGCGTCGACAGGATTTCGATCGGCGCGCTCACGCACTCGGCGCCGGCGTTGAACCTCGCGCTGGATTTCGAGTGAACGAGGCGGAAGGCGGAAGTTCAAAGGTCGAAACCGCGGGCGCGATGTCCGATGCCGGAAGCCCGATGCGGGACGGACGCGCGATCGGCGAACTCTGCGACTACTGCGGCGTCGAGTCGCTCCGATGGCGGAAGTGCAAACTCATTTGCGAATCGTGCGGCAACATCGTGAAGAGCTGCGCTGATCTCTAGCGCTCCGGCGGTTACTCCGCGCGCAGCGCTTCGAGCGGATCCACGCGTGATGCGCGCGCCGCGGGAACCAGTCCCGCGACAACGGCGACCGCGGCCAGCATGACGATCGCGCCGATCGCGGTGACCGGATCGGCTGCTCCGACGCCATACAGTTGTGCGGTGACCAGGCGCGCGCCCGCGAATGCGAGCGGCAGCCCGAATGCGATGCCCAGCGCCGACAGCGTCAGCGATTCGCGAAGGATCAGCCAGAATAAATCGTGCGGGCGCGCGCCGAGCGCGAGTCGCAGACCGAATTCGCCCGTGCGCGCCGTGACGAGGTACGCGACGACTCCATAGAGTCCGACCGCTGCGAGGCAAAGGGCGAGTGTGCCGAACAGTGCGGCCAGCCCCGCCGCGAGACGCTGGCGCTCGAGTGACCGGTCGAGCTGCTGTTCGAGCGTCGTCACCGAGCGCACACGGATTCCCGGAGCGACGTCGTCGATCAGATGTTTCACCGCGCGCATAGTGCTCGCGGGATCGCCCGTTGTCTGCAGCGTCAGCGCGAGATACGACCAGTCATCCGGCCACTGCACGTACGGAATGAACACCATCGGATCGACGGAAGAACCGGGTCCGTTGAAACGCGCATCCGCGACGACGCCCACGATCGTCACGGGATCGGGGAAGCGAAACTGGCGTCCCGTCGCGTCGGCCGTTCCGAAATAGTGTTTTGCAAACGCCTGATTGACGACGGCGATATGCTCGGCGCCGTGCTCTTCGGCGGGAGTGAATGCGCGTCCCGCGGTGAATCTCAGGCCGACGCCGCCAAAAAATGCGCTCGACACATAGTCGAACTGCGGGTAACCCTCTCCGGGTGCCGCTGTGTAGCCGGGAACGGTGATCGAGCTTCGCATGTTCGCGCCGCCGAGAATCGGCGTATACGACGAGACGCTTGCCGATCGCACACCAGGCAGCGCTGATGCGCCGGCCAGAATGCGCTCGTACAGCGGTGAGAGCGGCCGGCTGGTGTACAGCGTGCCGCGTGGATCGATGAACGCAATGACCGAATTCGTTTTCTTGAATCCGAGATCGTCGTTGCGCAGATTCTGAAGGCTGCGCGCGAACAGACCGGCGAGCACGACGAGCAGCAGCGTGAACACAAATTGTGAGACGATGAACGCGCGGCGCAGCCATGTGCCCGCCCGCTGCGATGCCGAGCGTCCGCCGTCGCGCAGCGCATTCGTCAGGTCGACTGCGGTCCCGCGCCATGCGGGTGCGAGCCCGAACGCGATGCCGGCGGCGAGCGAAATCGCCGCGGTAAACGCGAGCACCGGCCCGCTCGCGCGGAACCGCACGAGATCGCCAAGCACTGCGGTCGTCTCGGGCGAGAGGCGCGCCACGAGAACGTTTCCGGCCGCGTACGCGACGGCCACGCCGAGCGCGCCGCCGAGCGCGCTGAGCACGAGACTCTCGGTCAGGCACTGCTGAATGAGCCGGGCGCGCGATGCGCCGAGCGACAGTCGTACGGCGAATTCGCGCCGCCGTACCGCGGCGCGCGACAGCAGGAGATTCGCGACGTTCACACATGTGATGAGGAGCAGTGAAAGCACACCGCCCATGAGGATGTACAGCAGGCGCCGGTACTCCGCGCGCACATCCTCCTTCGAACTCGGGATGCCCTGCGGGATCGCCCGCACCGTGATGCGCGCGCCATCACCCGCCGCGCTCGCGCGCTCGGCGCAGCAGCCGCGGAAGCGAGCGTCCAGCATCGCTGCGGCGGTCGCGAGCGTCGTTCCATCGCGCAGCCGCCCGATCACCCACACCATCCGCTCGGATTCTCCCGAGGAGTTCGGAGCGACGAGCGCGGCCGCCGAAATTGGAATTGCGAGCTGGAAATTCGAAGGGAAGCCGACGCCATGGTACTCGGCGGGAACAATCCCGGCGATCGTGAACGGCGTCGTGCCAAGCGTGATTTGTTTTCCAACGACCGCGGGATCGCCATTGAGCACGCGCCGCCAATAACCCTCGGAAACGACGACGGTTGGTGCCCCTGCTGCGACGTCTGCCGAATCGAGCAGGCGGCCGAGCCGCGGGCGAATGCCCAGCACCGGGAAAAAAGATCCGGTGACGATGTCGATTCCCGCGTAGTCATCGGTTCCCGCGGCGTGGACGATCGCGACGATGCCGGTGTACGCGGCAAGATCCGCAGATGCGCGGCCGTCGCGAAGCGCCTGATAATCCGCATAGCGGAACTGATCGACGGTCTGGCGCGCGCCTGATAGCTGTGCCTGCACCAGATCATCAGGCCTCGGCACCGGCAGCGGCGCAAACAGTATGGAAACGAGAAGACTGAAAATCGTCGCGGTGGCGCCGATTCCGAGCGCGAGCGTCAGCAGCGAGACGGCGGTGAAGACCGGCGAGGCGCGCAACGTGCGGAGTGTGTAGCGAAAGTCCCGCGCGACGCCGTCGAAGAATCGCAGCGCCGACAGTTCGCGGATCGATTCGCGCACGGTGGTCTCGTTGCCGAACGACAGCCGGGCGCTGCGCCTCGCGGCGTCGCCATCGAGGCCGCCCGCCCGCTGCTGCATCGCGTCGAGCTCGACGTGAAATGCGAGCTCGTCACGGACCTCGCGCTCATGTGCGTCGCGCGACACGAGCGCGCGCAACCGGTGCCGCAACCCGTCGACGAACGACACGGCCTCAGGTTCCCTGCATCACGCGGCGAATGGCGAGCAGCACGCGCTCGAATCCGTCGACTTCGGCGCCGAGCTGCTTCCGGCCCGACGCCGTGATGGTGTAGTAGCGCGCGCGCCGTCCGGTGGGCGATTTCCCGAATTTCGATGTGATCCATCCCTTTCGCTGCAGCCGTTCCAGCGCAGGGTAGAGCGAGCCCTGGTCGGCCGTGAGCACGCCGTCGGAGAGACGCGCGATGTGCTGTGCGATGGCGTAGCCGTGCAGCGGCGCAACGCTCAGCGTCCGCAGGACGAGCATGTCGAGGGTGCCGGGGAGGAGGCTGCTTTTCTGCGTGGATCGCGGCATGGGCGGCGGGGTATATGTTGACTGTCTACAGGTCAATATGTAGTTTATCAACTGGTATGGCAAGGGCCGCGCACCGGCGCGGCGAATCCGGCTTCGATCAACGGGGGAACGATGAGAGCACTGATCACGGGCATTCTGCTTGCAATGACGGCCCAGGCGGCGGACGTGGGCGGACGATGGGCCGGCACGATCGACGCGGGCGGCGGCGCGCATCCGCTGTATGCGCGCTTCAAGCAGGACGCCAAGGGCGTTTCCGGCACGTTCGGGAGTGACACGACCAAGCTTCCGCCGATTTCAAATGTGCGCACGGCCGGCGACAGCATCACCTTCGACGTAACGTGGGGTGACGTCATGCATATCGTGCTGGTGAAGCGCGGCGGAGAACTTCGCGGCGAGCTTCACGCCGACGGACCGCCGCCGCCGCCGGGGAAACATGCCTCGGTCATCGCGATCGCACTCAAACGGGGTTGACGCACGCCGCGCGCTGCCGCAGCTCAGCCCGGCAGCGCGCACCCGTTGGGCCCGCACACGAAATCCGCCCACTTCCCGCCGCCGACGGCCATATCCGCCGCGCCGAGCAAATGGCCGAACATCGTTGCGTAGCGCGCCATCGGCTCAGCCGCTGCATCGAGCAACTGCGATGCCTGTACACGATACGAAACATCGCCGGTGAGCTCCGCCATCATGAGCAGCAGTTCTGCCGCGAGCGATGATCCCGCCGGCGTCGCATTGTCCATGATATCGCGCGGACGCGTCACGAGTTGCTCGCCGCCGGACGCGGTATCGTAGAACACGCCGGTCGAGGCGTCGCGGAATTGTTCGATGCACACGTTGCAGAGTTCGCGCGCGCGTTCGAACCAGACCGTATCGAGCGTCAGCTGATGCAGCGAGAGAAATCCCAGCGCGACGCCGGCCTGATCTTCGAGAAAACCGGGGATGCGCGTCTCGCCTTTCGTGTGCGTCCGGTACACGCGTCCGTCCTTCACCATCTCGCGCCAGAGGAATTCGCCGTTCCGCAGCGCGGCCGTCCTGTATTCGTCGTTCGCAAACACGCGCGCGCACTCTGCCATCGCGCGCAGCATCATCGAATTCCATGACGCGAGAAGTTTCTCGTCGCGCGCGGGCCAGACACGTTTCGCGCGCACGTCGTAGAGTTTGCGCCGCCACAACTCGAGCGTGGTGTCGTCGGGCGCTGGGCCGTCACCGCGCACATGCAAAATATTGGCGCCTTCGAAATTTCCGCCGGCGGTGACGCCCCAGTGCGCCGCGGCCGCCGGCGCGTCTTCGCCGAGGACCGAATTGAATTCCTCCAGCGACCAGATGTAGAACTTTCCCTCTTCGTGCTCGCTGTCCGCGTCGAGCGATGAATACCATCCGCCGTTCGCGTCGGTCATCTCGCGCAGAGTCCACCGCAATGTCTCCGCGACGATGCGCCGCACTTCGCCGTCGGCCGTCGCCTGAAAGAGGTGGGCGCCGAGTCGCGCGAGCAGCGCGTTGTCGTAGAGCATCTTTTCGAAATGCGGCACGAGCCAGCGCGCATCGACGGCATAGCGATGAAAGCCGCCGCCGGCCTGATCGTAGATGCCGCCGCGCGCCATGCGCTGAAACGAATGCCTCACGATGTGCAGCGCGGGCGCATCTCCGGTCCGCGCCCACCGCCGCAGCAGAAAATCGAGCGCCATTGCCTGCGGGAATTTCGGAGCGCCGCCGAACCCGCCCATCATCGGTTCGAACCGCGCGGACAAGTCCTTCGTAGCGCGATCGAGCGTCTCCGACGTCACCGGCGGACCGGCGCGCACCACGGCGCCCGAGGCGCCGTACATCTCCCTCAGCGATGCGACCGCGCGCGCAATGTCTTCGCGCTTCGTGTCCCACGCCTCGGCGATCGAAAGCAGCAGCCGCGGAAATCCCGGCATGCCGTGTCGATCGGCCGGCGGAAAGTACGTTCCGCCGTAGAACGGCTCGCCGGCGGGGGTGAGAAATACCGTCATCGGCCAGCCGCCCTGGCCGGTCATCGCCTGAACCGCCTGCATGTAAATCGAGTCGAGGTCCGGCCGCTCCTCGCGATCGACTTTCACGTTCACGAACCGCGCGTTCATGATCTCCGCAGTCGCGGCGTTCTCGAACGATTCGTGCGCCATCACATGGCACCAGTGACACGCTGCGTACCCGATCGAAAGCAGGATCGGTTTTCCCTCCGAACGCGCCCTCTCGAGCGCCTCGGGTCCCCATGGAAACCAGTCCACGGGGTTGTCCGCATGCTGGAGGAGGTAGGGGCTGGTTTCAGCGGAGAGACGATTCAAGAACGGAGTTGGAGTGAGAGTGATGAGTTGGAGTGCACTAGTGGGAGTTGGAGGCAGGGCAGCCGGAGGTTGAGAAATGAAAGTGAGCGTGTCAGCACTCAAACTCTCACTTATTCAACTCCAACTCATCCCTCTCACTCCAGCTCCCTTCCGCCCTCGGAGTGGCGAGTCTCTGCAACATACGAGAACTTTACCCCGTGACCGACTCCCCCGCATGGCGCCAAGCACTCTACATTCTCGCCGGCACCACGCTGCTCCGTCTCCTGATCGGCGCGATCGTGCCGCTCTTTCCGGACGAGACGTATTACTGGGATTGGTCGCGCACGCTCATGGCCGGTTATTTCGACCATCCGCCGATGATCGCGGTCCTCGTTCGCGCTGGCACCGTGATCTTCGGGAACCATGCGATCGGCGTCCGCTTCTTTTCGATCCTGGCGGGATCGGGTGCCATTTACGCCGTCGCGCTCACGTCACGGGAACTCGCCGGCGACGGCGCCGCGAAGCTCGCCGTGCTCCTGCTTTGCTGCATGCCGCTCGCCGCGGTCGGCCTGATTCTCGCGACGCCGGATGCCCCAATGCTGTGCGCGGCGTCGTGGGCCCTTTATGCAGTGGTGCGCGCCGTGCACGTTCCCGAAAACGGCGACAGCCTGCCGGCCACCCGTTGGTGGCTCATAGCCGGACTCGCCATCGGCCTCGCCATGGCATCGAAGTACACGTCCATTCTCATTCCCGCGTCGATCGCGCTGGCGTGCATTTTGCACCCGCGCCTCCAAAACAAATTCGGCGAGGCCGGGCCCTATTTCGCGGTGATCGTTGCATCGCTCGTGCTGCTCCCGGTGCTGATATGGAATTGGAGACACGACTGGGTCTCGTTCAAATTCCAGCTCGGTCACGGACTCGGCGATCCGCAGGGCGGCGTGCTCGGCGCGCTCAACCGCGAACTCGAATTGCTCGGCGGCCAGATCGGACTCGTCTCGCCGATTCTGTTCTACTTCGTCGCGCGCGCGATCAAGCGCGCGTTCGAGCCGACGCCCGACGGCACGCGACTCATTCTCGGCGTCGTCGCCACGTGCTGTCTCGGGTTTTTCATTTACAGCGCCACGCATCGCCGCGCGGAGGCGAATTGGCCCGCGATCGCCTGGATTCCCGCGGTGATCCTGCTCGCCACCGAGCCGGTCGGATCGGATCGATCGGAACTCTGGCTCAAACGCGGCCTCCAGCTCGGCGGGGTGCTCTCGGCAATCGTTTGCATTCATGCGGTGTATCCGATAATCCCGTTGCGCGCCGATCGCGATCAAGTCGCGAAAGCGTACGGCTGGGAGCTTCTCGGCAATGTCATCGACCGCCATCTCGACGCCGTCAGAGGCCGCCAGTCGGCGGGCAACGAACTGTTCGTGGCCGGCGAGCGCTATCAGGACGCCAGCGAGCTGGCGTTCCATTTGAAAGCGCACCAGCGCGTGTATTCGCTGAATCTTGTCGGCCGCGCGAATCAATACGACCTGTGGACGACGTTCAACGAAAACGCGAACGTCGGCGCCGGCATGATCCTCGTCCTGGACGACGAGAAAGGCGAACCGCGCGATATTCGCAAGCTCTCGTGCTGTTTTCACGTCGAATCGGGCGAAAGCGTCGCGCTGATGCGCGGCGACGCTTTCGTCACCCGAAAGCGGCTCTGGTATCTCTCGCAGTGGAACGGAGAGTGGCCGCCGCGCAATCAACCATTTCCCTGGACACCCTGAGTTCTCCAATGGCGAAACCGAAAGTTCCGGCCGACCTCGACTCGTGGCTCACCGCAAACGACGCGCGGATTTTTGACGAGCTGAATGAATTCCTCCGCATCCCGAGCGTGAGCGCGCGTTCCGACCATGACGCCGACACGCGGCGCGCCGCCGCGTGGCTGCACGACAAGCTCGAAAGGATCGGTTTCACCACGGAGACGATTCCAACCGCCGGCCATCCGGTGGTGGTCGCCGAGTGGCGGAAGGCGCCGCCCGGGTCGCCGACGGTGCTGATCTACGGACACTATGACGTGCAGCCCGCCGAGCCGCTCGAGCTGTGGACCTCCCCCGCCTTCGATCCAACGGTCCGCAACGGAAAATTATTTGCGCGCGGATCCGTCGACGACAAAGGCCAGCTGTGGATTCACGTGAAGGCGCTCGAAGCGCAGCTCGCAGTGCGCGGGTCGCTCCCCGTGAACGTGATCGTTCTTGCCGAGGGCGAGGAAGAAATCGGCAGCGAGCATCTTGCGCCGTTCGTGGAGAAGTACGCCAAGCGGCTCGCGTGCGATGCTGTCGTGATTTCAGATTCTGCGATGTTTGCGCCGGGGATTCCGTCGATTCTGAGCTCGTTGCGCGGGCTCGCGTATTTCGAGATCACAGTGCGCGGACCGTCGTCGGATTTGCACTCCGGGATGTATGGAGGCGCGGTGGTGAATCCGGCGATGGCGCTCGCGCACATTCTCTCGACTTTCCACGACAAACGCGGCAAGATCGCGATCAAGGGATTCTACGACAAAGTCCGCCCCTTTCCGGCGGCCGTGCTCAAAGCGATGAAGAAGCTTCCGTTCAGCGACGCAAAGTTCAAAAAAGAGGTCGGCGTGAAAGCGCTCGGGGGCGAGGCGGGGAAGACGACGCTCGAAAAATTGTGGACGCGTCCGACGCTCGAAGTGAACGGCCTGCTCTCGGGCTATACCGGCGAAGGTGCGAAGACCGTGCTGCCCGGTGTATCGATGGCGAAAGTGAGCTGCCGTCTGGTGCCGGATCAGGATCCGGCGGTGATCGAACGGCTGTTCAAGGCGCACGTGAAGAAAGTCGCGCCTCCGGGAGTTGTGGCGACGGTCGTGCATTTGCACGGCGGCAGGCCGTGGCGCGCGGATCTCAACGGAAAAATTTTCGACGCTTGTCGCCGCGCGCTTGGCGCCGCGTTCGGACGCGAACCGGTGATCGTCGGCGAAGGCGGCTCGATTCCGGTCGTCGGAGATTTCGAGCGTGTACTTAAGGCGCCGGTGCTGCTCGTCGGCTTCGGACTTCCGGGAGAAAACGCGCACGCGCCCGATGAATGGATCTCGGTCGACAACGTGCGGCGCGGACTGCGCGCTATGGCGATGCTGCTGGAAGAATACAGCGACGGAAGATGAAAGATGGAAGACGGAAGTTGACATCATCTTCCATCTTCGATCATCGATCTTCCATCGCCCGTCAGAGTCCCTGCAGCAGTGAATCGTTCGATGTCGTCGCGGCGATGCGCTTGATCAGCCATTCCATCGCGGAGGACGGCGGCATCTGCTGGAGACCGCGGCGCAGCGTGTAGATCGCGTCGAGCTGATCCGGGCGGAAGAGTTTTTCCTCCCGCCGCGTGCCGCTCGTGCCGATGTCGAACGCCGGGAAAATTCTCTTTTCGGCGAGCGAACGGTCGAGCTTGATCTCGCAGTTGCCGGTGCCTTTGAACTCTTCGAAGATCACGTCGTCCATTCGCGAACCCGTTTCGACGAGCGCGGTCGCGATGATCGTCAGCGATCCGCCGCCGTGCTCCGGCGCAATGGAGCGCGCAGAACCAAAGAACGCCTTCGGCTTCGCCATCGCGGACGAATCGAGACCGCCGGATAGCGTGCGTCCCGTGCCGCGCTCCGCGGTGTTGAACGCGCGCGCCATTCGCGTGAGCGAGTCGAGCACGATCACGACGTCCTTGCCCTGTTCAACGAGACGGCGCGCGCGCTCCAGCACCATTTCGGTGACTTCGACGTGCCGCGACGCGGGCTGATCGAAGCTGGACGCAATCACTTCGCCGACGCCCCATGAGATCGCCTCGCTCACTTCTTCGGGGCGCTCATCGACGAGCAGAATCAGCAGCGTGGCGTTCGGATGATTGATTGCGACGCCTTCGGTGATCGCGTGCAGCAGCATCGTCTTTCCGGCGCGTGCCGACGCGACGATGAGCGCGCGCTGGCCGTAGCCGATCGGCGCGATGAGATCGATCGCGCGCCGTGTGAGTTCCGGACCGCCCTTGGAGGGCCGGCCGGTTTCGAGAGTGAGTTTGCGCTCGGGATAGCTTGCCGTGAGCGTGTTGAAATCGGCGCGGCGCAGCGCGAGTGTCGGGTCGTCGCCGTTGATCGTCGTGATTTCGGCGACCATCAGGCGGCCGCGGTGATCGCGTCCGGTTGTTGCAGAGATGAGATCGCCGCGGCGGATGCCGTACTGGCGAATGAGGTGGGATCCGACGTAGGCGTCGCCGCTGTCGGCCAGGTAGCTGTTCACCGAGCGGCGGATGAACCCTGCGTCGCGCGACGAGTCGAACCATCCTTCCGTCGCGCCGTCGGCGACGATCACCGGCGGCGGGCCGGAGACTATCTGGTGATCGAGATTTGCGCCGCCCCCGCCACCTCCTCCGCCCTGGCCGCCGCGCTGACGTCCGCGCCTGTTGCGGCGTCCGCGACGACTGCCGCCACCCTGATTGCCGTCGCCCTGCTGATGCTGGCGTGAGCCGTTGTTGTTGTAGTTCTGGTTGTTGTGATTCTGATTCTGATTGCCGCCGCCTTCGAACCGCGGAGTCTGCGGCGGCGCGCCCTGCTCGCCACCGTTCGCCGCGACGCTCTCGACACTCGATTCGCCCGATGGCGCCGGCGGACTATCCGGCGGCGCACCGCCGAGTGTCGCCGGCGGCGCTTGCTCGGTCGATGGCTCGGACGGATCGCGGTAGGGATCCGCCTCGTTGAATGTCTCGTTTGCAGGAGTCCCGCGCGGCCGTGAATTTCGGCCGCGACGATGCGGGCGTCGACGTTCGTTCATGAATTGTGTGGAACGGGATTCGAAAAAAACTGGACGGACGCAACCGCACCGTCGCGCAACGACTGTAAGAAAAGCGATCAGATCGGGACGGGTCGTGCTCGATGTAGCTGTTGGCGCGATCTCGCCTCGGGCCGCCACAAGCGTGGATTATTCACACGCAGTCCGGCGATACAACCACCCCGGCGCCCAACGTACACTGGGCGTTTTTTGGTGACCCATTGAGTATGTGGCGACGGGCCCGCCCGCGCAAGGTCACGCGGGAATATTGTCAAGCACGGATAGAAATGTCCCCTTCGCGGAGCGGATAGAAATGTCCCTTCGTGATTGATGGTGTTCGTGGTGCATGCGGTGGTGCTCATCCCGGCGCGTGGGCGCGGCGTTGCTGATTCGCGGCGGCCACCCATTGCGCGTGCTGCCGATTCCACGGGTGATCCGCCCGCACCGGATGGGCGGCCGCGGGGATACGCGGCACGGCGACGCGTGGCGGCGGCGCGGTCCGCGCGACGGCCGGCGTCCAGGCACAGCGACGCGCCTGGCCATCACGCCCGATGTGCACCACGCGCAGCGTCCCCTCCTCGGTCTCGCGCACGAGCACCGTGCTCTTCGCGGGCACGCGGCCGCGCGCGGCCCGATCGAGTTGCAGCGCCTGCCCGTGGTATTGCACGACGTAGTCCGCGCTGACGACGCGCCGTTCCTCCAGACAGAAGATATCGTCGTCGCGCAGGTGACGATCGCGCGCGCGATGATGATCGACCGCACTCGCGGGCGCCACGGCGAAGCGCGCGTTGTGCGCGGGCAAATAGGTCGCGGTCACGTACGCATTCGCCGCCGCGTCGTCGGCGATCGCGAGGAGCCGCATCTTCTTGATCAGCCGGTCCTGATGCGTGCCGTGATTCCGCTCGACGCGCCCTTTCGCTTGCGCACTCGCCGCCCCGATGATGGTGATGTCGAGCTTCTGGCACATCCGCCCGAAGTGCGTGTACGCGCCCTCGCCGCGGGCCGCTTCGTTCGTGGTCGGCTCCCGTTTGTACACATTCTTCCAATCGGTGTAGAGCGCCCGCGGCACGCCGTACGTCGCGATCCACGCGCGCAGCACTCCGACGGCGGCCCAGATCGTCTCCTCGTCGCCGAAGCGGAGCAGCGTGGTGCTCGTCGCATCGTCGACCATCGTCATCGCACAGCTCCGCCGGCCGGCGCGCGGGCCGCGCCCTTCAAACCAGTCGTGAAAGCTGCCGTCGAGTTGCACCAGCTCGCCGAAATGCGCGCGCCGCTCGCGGCGCACATGCGTCGGCGGGCGACTCCGCCGCGTCCGGCTCCACAACCCCGCCGCGCGCATCCAGTCGCGCAGCGTCGAGCGCGCGACCAAGATGCCGTGCTCGGTCCACAAATGTTCGGCCACCAGCGTCGGGCCGAAGCGTTGCCCGGGGCCTTTCGCCACCGCGCCGCTGTACTGCGCGCGAATCCTCGCCAGCACCTCGGCCCGCGCGACGGCGGGCACCGCGTGATTCGACGGGCGCCCCACATTGCCGTGCACCAAGCCCGCCGCACCCCGCGCGCGGAATCGGTGCAGCAAGCGCTTCGCCTGGCGATAACTCACGCCCAGCAAGGGGACCGCGTCGCGCAACGTGATCTCCTCCGCCGTGACGCGTGCCAATACAGATCCTCGGGCAAACTCCTTGCGACTCATCGCTGTCCGCTCCACACCGACCTCCTCGAGAGGCCAGTAGGTTACGGGACAGTTCTATCCGCGCTCCAAGAGGACATTATGATCCGCCGACAACACTGCTCTTACCGGGATTTCAGCACCGGCACAATCAGCCTCGAATACCG
>DASYSH010000443.1:0-2787 GCA_036003525.1 Gemmatimonadaceae bacterium
CACGCTCGTCGTGCTGCAGGTTGCGGTCTCGGTGATTCTTCTCACGGGCGCGGGATTGCTGACGCGGACCATCCAGCGGCTCGCCGACGTCGACGCCGGACTCAACGGCGACCACGTGCTCACGATGGATGTGCCGTCGGACTTCAGCGGCAAGATCGACAACGCCGCGACGGTCAAGAAATACGAGCAGATGCAGGAGCAGATCGCGGCGCTGCCCGGTGTGAGTATGGTCGGCATCGGTTCGACGATGCCGCTCCGCACCGGGGGGATCATGCTCGACCTTAAAGCGGAGGGCCGCGACATCGCGCCGGGTGAGCCGATGCCACACTCGGAGTATCGCACGGCGAATTCAGACTATTTCAAAGCGGGCGGATTCAAATTGCTCGAGGGGCGCGATTTTCTCTCGACGGATCGTGCGGGCGCGGCGCCGGTCGCAGTCATCAACAAGACGCTCGCGGACCTGCTCTTCCCAAATCAGGATCCGATCGGGCGCCGTATCACGTGGACCGGCGAGGTTCTCAAATTCATCGGCATGCACGAAGAGTGGATGACGGTTGTCGGCGTCGTTGCGACGACGAAAGACGGCGGGCTCGACGCCCAGCCAATGCCGGTGACCTACGTTCCGTTTGCGCAGGGCGCGTTCCCGTCAGCCGGGCTCGTAATTCATACGAGCGGCGGCGACCCGGCGGCGATCGGCCCCGCCGCGACAAAAGTTGTTCGCGCGATCAACCCGACGCAGCCGATCGAGCATGTGGAAACGATCGATCAATTCAAGGCCGAAAGCATCGCGCCGCGCCGGCTGAACGCCGAGCTCGTCGCGTCGTTCGGCATACTCGCGCTGATCGTCGCTTCCGTGGGAATCGCGGCGGTGCTCGCGTTCTCCGTGAGCGCGCGCACGAATGAAATCGGAATTCGCATGAGCCTCGGCGCGGATTCGGCGAGCGTGCTGCGCATGGTGCTCACCGAAGGCGGGAGGCTCGTCGGAATCGGGCTGCTGCTCGGCGTCGCCGGTTCGTTCGCACTGTCGAGCGCGGTGAAGGGACTCTTGTTCGGCGTGGACTCGCGCGATCCCGCGACGCTCGTCATCGTCGCGATCATCATGACCGTGGTCGGCATCGCGGCGTGCTGGATCCCAGCCGCGCGCGCCGCGCGGATCGATCCGGGGGCGGCGCTGCGCGCGCAGTAGAAGTTTCGCGGCTACTGCGCGGCCGTCTCCAGTGCTTCGAGCAGATCGGAACTCTCCCAGTTTCCATCGAAGCGCACGCCGTTGATGAAGAACGTCGGCGTGCCGTTCACGCCGCTGCGGATTCCGCTCTCGAAATCCTCCTTCACGCGCGGCCGCTGTGTGTGGCTCTCGAGTTCTGATTCCACGCGCTTCACATCGACCTTGAGGCGTTTCGCGTAGACGAGAAGGTTGTCGATCTCGAGTTCGCCCTGATTCTCGAAGATCATGTCGTGCATCTCCCAGAATTTTCCGTCGACCGCCGCGGATTCCGCGGTCTCCGCCGCGTCTTCGGCGTTGGGGTGAATGTTGTTCAGCGGAAAATTCCTGAAGACGAACCGCAGCTTTTTTCCCATCCGTTTTTGGATCGCCTTCACGAGCGGGTACGCGCGCCCGCAGAACGGGCACTGGTAGTCGCCGTACTCGACGAGCGTCACCGCTGCGTCCTGCGCGCCCTGGATGTGATCGCGGGCGCTGACAGGGACGGTCAGATGGGGACCGCGTGGAGTGGATCCCATATGACTAAACTTTCGCCTGGAGCGCTTCCAGCGCAGAAAGTATTCCATCGGCGCCCGGGTTCACGCCGATCGGCGATACGTAACTCCAGCGGATGACGCCGTCGGCATCGATCACGAACAGCGCGCGCTCGGAAATTCCGTCGGCGGGACGATATGCCCCGTACGCGCGCGCGACCGCGCCCTTCGGCTCGAAATCGCTGAGCAGCGTGAATTGGAGTTTGCGATCGCGCGTGAACGCCGCGTGGCACCACTCGCCGTCGACCGAGATGCCGATGATCGGCGCGTCGTAGTTCTTGAACTCGGGAAGGATTTCGTTGTACAGCGCCATCTGGTCGCCACACACGGGGCTCCAGTCGGCGGGATAGAACGCGAGTATGACGGGCTTGCCGCGGTAGCTGTCGAGCGACACCGCCTGATGGTTCGCGTCTTTCAGGGTAAACGCAGGTGCTTTCGTGCCTGGCTGGAGTACCGTGCTGCTGCCGGGGTTTGTCATCGGGACCTTGTCCGCAGAGTTGATCCGAAAGATAAACAGTAATTATTCGATCGTCGCGGCCCCTATTACGCTACGTCAAACGGCTGGTAGATTTTTTGCAGCCACCCATTCATGGAGTCACCCGATGCGTTCGCGTATTCTCTTCGTTCTTGCCGCCATCGTGCTCGCCACGCCAGCATATGCGCAGAAGCAGATCGTCACGCTGCCCGGCGGACGGGGCGGCGGCATGCTCTCTGCCGCGACGCGGATCGGCGACCTCGTATTCGTATCCGGCCAGACGCCCGCGCGCACCGACAGCACGATGGACGCGCAGACGACGACCGAGCTCACGAAGATCAAGAACATTCTCGAAGCCGCGGGCACGACGATGGAAAACGTCGTGAAGTGCCAGGTGTTCATCACGGACGGCGCGGAGTTCGCGAAGATGAACGAGGCGTACGCGAAGTTCTTCCCGGCAGACAAGGGTCCGCCGGCGAGGACGACGGTAGTGGTGGCGGCGCTGGTCTCGGCGGGAGCGAAAGTCGAGATCGAGTGCATAGCCGCGATGCCGAAGT
>DASYSH010000444.1:0-7865 GCA_036003525.1 Gemmatimonadaceae bacterium
GCAGTCGGGTTCGCCGCCGGCACGCAGGTGTTGTCGGTCGCGGCGATCGTTTCGCTCATGTTCAACTTCGTGCTCGTGTTCATCTGGCAGTACGATTTTGGCCGCAATGTGCTGGAGCCGACGGCATCATCGACCTGGACCGATCCACTCCGCGAACTCGCCGGCAAGAGTGCCGATGGCGAACGAGTTCCCGACCGCGACCTCATGCTCGCGCTCACGCCGAAGAAAGTCGAAGTGCTCACCGAGCGTTTCAAGCGCGTGCAGCATCTCGTCGGCGACAATGGGAACAAGCCCAAGTACACGGCGGTCCTCTCGTTCGCGACACACAGCCTCGCCGACGCCCAAAAGCATGTCGAAGCCGTGCTCGACGATTTCGCCAAGCGCTGGACACTCGACGAATGCGTCACCCGCGAGGGAAAGCCGGCCGAATGTTTCTATCTGCTCAGGCCGAAGAAGAGCGTCGCTCGCGACCAGCTGCTCACTGAAATCAGGAAGGCGGCCGGCTCGCTCTTCGAATCACTTGATCTCGAGGAAGGCGAAGCGATGGAGCGCGAGAAACTCGATGACAAGATCGAGCGAAAGCAGGCCGAGCGAGAACTGCGCCCATGAGCCGCGTTTCCGCAGTGATTAGCAGCGCGCGGGTGGCGATGTTGCTCGGCGCTGCAGCCGCGCTTGCCTCGTGCACGGAGGCCAGCAGCAAACCGGTTGAATCCGACACTGCGGCCCTGGCGGCGCGGGCCGAGAAATTCAGCAAGGCGCTCGCGGCGCCCGACTCCAATGGCAAAATGGGCGGCGCGATCGCGCGCTGGATCATGCCCGACAATCTCAAGGAAATCTCCGGCCTCACGCTGACGAGCGACGGCCGGCTCTTTGGCCACGGCGATGAGCACGCGCACGTGTTCGAGATCGATTACCGGCGCGGAATGATCGTCAAGGAGTTCACGCTCGCTGAAAAGGGGCAGGCGGTGAAGGGGGATTTCGAAGCAATCACCGTCGCCGATGACGGACGGATGTTTCTCCTCGAGAGCAACGGCAAAGTCTACGAATTCAGGGAAGGCGCGGACAGCAGCAATGTGGGATTCACCGTGCACGATACCGGCCTCAAGGATGAATGCGAGTTCGAGAGCGTCGCGTTCGTGAAGCCGCTGAACTCGCTGCTGCTCGCGTGCAAGAAAGTCACCGATAAGAAGCTCAAGGACTCCGTCGTGGTGTTTCGCTGGAAACTCGACGGCGACGCATTGCCTGCGGAGCGACTCTCGCATTTCACCGTGCCCATGGCGCAGGCGATCGGCGCGAACGGCTGGGACGGTTTCCATCCGTCGGACATCACGGTGAATCCGTTCAACGGTGACTATGTGCTCATTGCGTCGCGTGAAAGCGGAATGCTCGAGATCACGCCCGCAGGAAAAGTTGTGTTCTCACGGCGGCTGCCCGGCACGCACGATCAGGCGGAGGGAATTGCGATCACCAGCGACAGCCTGTTGATCCTCAGCGACGAAGCCGCCGCGAAGAACGCCGATCCGATCGACCACCCGCACCGCGTCCCCGATGTTCCGGGCGCACACAGGCCCGCATTTGTCACAGTGTATCGCTGGCATGAATAAACGCTCCGCACGCCTGACGCGCGCACTCTGGTTCGCCGCGTTGCTCGCGGTCGTGACCGTCTTTGCCGCGATTGTCTCGTCGCTCGCGGCGCAGACCGTCGTTCCGCCGCCGCTGCCCGTCACGAGCACCGACAGCGTGACGATCAAGCCCGGCGCGGAGTATGAAGCCGGCGGATTTCATGAGTTCGTGCTTGGAGCGAACTATCGCGTGTTCTGGAACACGCCGATCAAAGTGCCCGTCCTCGATCTCCGCACCTATGCGGGTGGCCTCGAGCCGAAAAAGAAGGGCGGCGGCATGCAGACGGAGTCGCTCAAGCTCGAGACCAAAGAGGGCATCGAGTACTCATTTCGCTCTGTCGATAAGCGCGCGCATCTTCCGTCGCCCCTGAAGGGCGAACTCGCGAAGAAGCTCATCGCGGACCAAATCAGTTCGGAGCATCCCGCGGCCGCGCTCGTCGCAGCGCGCCTGCTTGAAGCCGCCGGCGTCCTGCATGCGACGCCCCAGTTCGCCGTCATGCCGGCGGACACCATTCTCGGCGAGTACATGAAAGAATTTGCCGGGAAGCTGGGAGAGATCGAGATCTCGCCGGGCAAGACCTCGCACGACGAAGGATTTGCCGGGGCCCGCGAAATCATCGACAGCGATTCGCTGCGCAAGCTGCTCGACAAGGACGGCCGCGAGCATATCGATGAGCGCGCGATGCTCAAGGCGCGCCTCATGGATATCTACATGAACGACATCGACCGGCATCCGGGTCAGTGGAAGTGGGCGCGGATGAAAAAGGACGAGAAAGCTGCTTGGGAGCCGATCCCGCGCGATCGCGATCAGGCGTTCGTTGCGTACCATGGCGCGTTGCTGCGCGCCGCGCACGTCGCGCTGCCGAATAT
The DNA here is from genome assembly GCA_036003525.1 of Gemmatimonadaceae bacterium. Classification (GTDB taxonomy): domain Bacteria; phylum Gemmatimonadota; class Gemmatimonadetes; order Gemmatimonadales; family Gemmatimonadaceae; genus Fen-1231. The sequence continues at coordinate 2,493 of DASYSH010000444.1, forward strand.
CGTCGTGTTCGACGGTGACATCAGCATTCCCGGTCTCACGTACAACAGTCTCCAGATGGACCGCCGCCTGCTGAGCGGACTGGAACGTCCGGTGTGGGATTCGATCGCGAACTTCCTCGTGACGAGACTCACCGACGCGGTGATCGACAGCGCCGTGCATATGATGCCGCCCGAGTATCAGTGGTATGCGCCGGAATTTGCCGCCACGCTTCGCCTGCGGCGCGCGCATCTGCAGAAGGCGGCGACGACATTCTACCGATACCTGTCGGGAGTCGTCGACGTCCACGGAACCGACGCGGCGGATCGTCTCCGCGTCACGCGCGTCACCGACGGACTCGTCCGCGTGAAGCTGCAGACGATGGATAGCGTCACGTTCTTCAATCGCGTGTTCGATGCCCGCGACACGCGCGAGATCCGAGTCTATTTACATGGCGGCAACGATTCCGCCGTGGTTGACGGTGAAGCGCGGCGCAGCATCTCGATAAAAGTCATCGGCGGAAACGGCGTCAACTGGCTCATCGATTCGTCGCGCGTCGACGGCCGTCCGCACGCCGCGGAACTCGTCGATAACGGCACGGTCGAAGGCGTCTCATACGGCAAGGACACCCTGTTCCAGCGGCTGCCGTTCATCGAGCAGAACGGCAAGAGCGTCGAGCCCGGGAAGGATCGCGGGTCGCAAATCGCGCCGGTCGTCGGCCTGCGTTCGGAACTCGTTCTCGGCATCGTGCCGAAGCTCGGCATCGACAAATACGTGTACGGATTTCGCGACAGGCCGTACTCGAGTCTCGTGTCGCTGGACGGCGAATATGCATTTTCGTTCCAGGGGTACGCGGCTCATGCGTACGCGGACAAACGCTGGGAGCGAACCGCGTTCCATGCGGAGGTTGCCGCGTCGGTCTCCGAGTTCGGCCTGCTCTCCTATCACGGACTCGGCAACAATACGCCCGATTCCGTGTCGGATTTCTTCGACATTCGCCAGCGACAGTGGCGATTTCGGCCCGCAATCGGCTACGCGCTCGGGCCGACGACTGATGTGTCGCTCGGCCCGATTTTTCGGTATACGAGCACCGACAGCGAGCCGCGCACATTGATCGCGCAGCAGCGCCCGTACGGCACGTGGAGCTTTCGTCAGGTCGGCGCGCAGCTGCGCTACCGTCACGAGCTTTCGGACAACCCGGGCGCGCCGCGCCAAAAGTTCCTCGTCGATATCGAAGGCACCTACTATCCCGCCGCCCTTGATGTCGTCACGCCATACGAGATGGTGTCGGCGCACATAGGTTCGTTCATCACCTTTCCGATCGTCACCGATCCGGTGCTCGTCTGGCGAGCCGGCGGCACGAAAGTATGGGGTGCGTTTCCATATTTCGACGCTGCGTTCCTTGGCGGGAATCGCACCGTGAGACAGATGCAGCCCAATCTGTACGCCGGCGACATGTCGCTTTACGTCAGTTCTGAATTGCGGGTTCCGCTGATGAGCTTCGACGCATTCATTCCAATGCGCGCTGGAATTCTGGGGATCGCCGAGGCGGGGCGTGTGTATCTGAATGGCAATTCGCCCGGCGGCTGGCACACGATAACTGGCGGCGGTGTGTGGGCCGGGTTCGCGAGCCAGGCCTTCATCGTCAGCTGTGTCGCGACGAACGAAGCGGGCCACAAAGGCATTCGCTGTCAAACGGGGCTCGGTATTTGAGAATGATCGTTGGGCGCATTTTCGCGGCGGTGCTGCTCGTCTCGATGTGGACGTGCGCGCCGAAAGTGGAGATCACTCCGCCGCCAGCGGCCGCGCCGGCGGCGATTGTGAAACTCGCGGGCGCGTCGGTGCTCATCGGTGTCGGTGACATCGCGGGATGCAATGGCGGTGGCGACGGTCAGACGGCCGCGCTCGTCGACAGCGTGCTGAAGGCCGATAGTATCGCGAAGGTCAGCGATGCCGTCTTCACACTCGGCGACAATGCGTACATGGAAGGCACCGCGAAACAGTTTACGAATTGCTTCGGCTCGACGTGGGGAAATCCGAAGTGGGGAATTATGAAGAAGCTGCACCCCGCGCCGGGAAACCATGAATATCTGAGCCGGGCCGCCAATCCGTACTTCGCATATTTTGGCGACAAGGCCGGCGCGGCGGGCGCCGGCTATTACAGCTACGAAGTGGGCACGTGGCACGTGATCGTGCTGAACGGCGAGATCGTCACACTCGGCGAGTTCAGCGATGCCGACCGCGTCGCGCAGGAAAACTGGCTCATCAAGGATTTGAAGGACAAGCCGAAGCCGTGCACGATTGCGTACTGGCACGAGCCACGGTTCAGCTCGGGTTGGCACGGCAGCGACCAGCGCTTCCAGCGCCTCTGGCAAATTCTCTACGACGCGAACGTCGACCTCGTGCTGGCCGGCCACGATCATGACTACGAGCGATTCCTGCCGCAGACACCTGCGGGCGTACTCGATACCGTGCGAGGGATCCCGGAACTCGTCGTGGGAACAGGCGGGGAAGACCTGCGCGGATTCGGCGGAAAGAAAATTGCAAACAGCGATTATCGGCTCGAGGGCCGGTACGGGGTGTTGATGCTCACCCTCGGTGCGGGCGAATACCGCTCGGCGTGGGTGGAAGTGAACGGACGGATTTGGGATCCGAGCGGAGGGAAGTGCCACTAGACTGCGGTTGATGGTGATGAGCCGTGGACGGTGAGCGGGGTTTGATGGCGGGCCGCTGGTGCTGTACGTTGATTCAATGACCGGCCCTACATCGCTAGTTGCGCTCGGCGCCGCTGTCGCCGCATTCGCGGCAGGATCGAGCGGCGCGCAATCGCTGCCGCCGGTGCGGCCTCTCGGGCCGGTGCTGAGCACGTCCGTCGAACCGATGGCGGCCGTCTCTCAAGTTCGCGCGCTGCCGGGCGGCCGTGTGATCGTGAACGACAACGCCGGGCGGCGGCTGCTGCTGTTCGATTCGACGCTCACGACATTCAGGGTCATTGCGGATACAACGACCGCGACGACGTACGCGTACGGCGCGACGCTTGGCGGACTCATCGCATACCGGGGCGACTCGTCACTGTTCATCGATCCGCGTCTGATGTCGATGTACGTGATTGACCCAAATGGGAAATTGGGGCGAACGATGGCCGCGCCGCAGGCGAGCGAAGTCAGTTTCCTCATCGGCGGACCGTACGGCACGCCGGGATTCGACGCGCAGGGGAGGCTTGTGTACAAGGCGCGCGTCGGCGGTTTCGGCCGAATCATCCCGCCGCCACAGCCGGGCAAACCGCCGCCGCCCGATATTCCAGATTCAGGGATGGTCGTTCGTTTTTCGCTTGCGACACGTGCGGTGGACACCGTCGCAAAATTTGTAATTCCGTCGTACGTCTCGCACACAAGCGTCGGTGAAAATCGTTGGGTGACCAATGTCAGAATTTTGAATCCGATTCCATGGACCGACGACTGGGCGATGCTGTCGAACGGAACGATTGCGATTGTGCACGGTCAGGAGTATCGCGTTGATTTTTTCGATGCGACCGGCAAGGTGTCCGGCACGTCGAAGATCCCTTTCGATTGGCAGCGCCTCTCCGATGATGACAAGTCGGCACTGATCGACTCGACTCAGGCCGCGTTGGACAAGGCGGCCATCGAGCGCGGCGACCCTACCCCTGAAGTCCGGCGCTCCGATTCGCTGCGCACAGTGCGACGAATGGCAGCACCGGAGCAGACAATGGCGCCTCGCGTTCCCGGTACGACCGGCGGACGGATGATGAACCTGACATCGATTACGCAGTTCGTGCCGCTAAACGAAATGCCGGATTATCGTCCGCCTTTCCGCCAAGCTGCGGCTCGCGGTGACGAAGACGGCAATCTGTGGATCAGAACGAGCAAGATGGTCAACGGCGGGGCCGTCTACGATGTGATCAATGGCAAAGGCATCCTGATCGATCGCATTCAAGTTCCGCCGGGACGCGTGATCGCCGGCTTCGGCCCGGGAGGTGTCGTGTACATGGGCGTCCTCGACGGAACCGTCGCCCGGCTGGAACGCGCGCGAGTCAGACCGGCGACGCACCCCTGATTGCTCCCGCGCTTACCCGCGCGGAATCGAATCGAGAGCAGGGTACAGCCGGATGATAGTCCGCGGGGCCGGCGGCGAATTCCCCATCACCCGCAGCGTGATTGGCGAGAATCCTTTTTTCGTCACGCGAATCAGCACCCACGACCCTGGATGCATCGAGATCGCCGTGCCGCCGTCCTTTCTGGTGCGAAATACGGAATCAGGCGCGAGCACGTGCACGACGGCGGAGTCGATCCCCTTGTAATCGGCGTCGTCGATCTGAATCGGATTTGCGACGAATCCCGTTTTCACCGGCATCCCTGAAAACGTCGTTGTCGGTGCGATGCCTTCGACCGTCCCCGATCCGCCCGTTCCGGCATTGGCATGCGCCGTGTTGAGCACAACCGCGATCACGACGACATGAACGGCCAGGGCGAGGAGCAGGGCGGAGCGCTGGTTCATGCGAACCGCTCCGCTACATCCCGCATGCGAGCGCCGCGTTGTTGCTCGTGACTTTCCCCGCCTTCACTGCCGTGAGAAAGTTCTCGATCGGACAAATAGATCGCACCGCGTCTGCCGGATTCGTTGGATAGTTCGGATACGCCCCGCGGCCAAATCCGCGCATCGAATACGGGCGGATGAACACGCTCTTCGAATTCGTCGGCAGCGTCGCGACGTTGTCGTAGAACGCCTGCGCCTTGCCCTGCTCCTGAAACAAATATTGTTCGACGTTAGACAGATAAAACGCGCTCACGATTCCGTTTTGTTCCTTGAGCCACGCGCCGATCGCGCGGATCGCTTTTGGCCCGCCAAAATCTCCGGTGACCGGAACCAGCAGATTCCGGTCCTCCAGCGATTTTACATAACGGAAGTTGTCTTCGGTCGAAAGAAAACTTTGCGGCACGCCCGCGGCGTCGAGCGAATACCCTGTCATATCCGAGAAGCCGCGGTTGAATCCCGGACCGCCGCCGCGACCGCCGCCACCGCCACGGGTCGAGATCGCCGGCCCGAGCGTCTGAAATGCCTCGAGTACCGAGCGGAGCTGGCCCATTTCGTCCTGCGTGAAAATAAAATGGTGCGTCCTGGTGAGATTGTTCACGACGCGCTCCGCCGCGGTGCGCGCGAGCGCTGTATCCATTCCCACGACCCAATACGCTTCCCACATTTTCTGAATTCCGGTCGTGCTGTCCATGCCCGCCGGCCTCGGACGCGCAAACAGCAGCGTGAGGAAATCCGCGCGATCCCGCGAGAGTTCGAACATCGCCTTGAACATCATGTGCTGGACCATCGCCTGGCGCCGGATGTCCACGACGAACGCCATCACCGGATGAATCGCGGCGATG
>DASYSH010000445.1:0-5605 GCA_036003525.1 Gemmatimonadaceae bacterium
CATGAAGCCGGAATCTCGGAAACTGAAAGCGCGCGCGATCGCATGCGTTCTCATCGCAGCGACGCTCGCACTCGGCGCGTGCGATCCGTGCTCGGGCATCGCGTCGTGCAATGTCGCGCCGACGGTGAGCGCGTCGGGGCAGGTGATCGACTATCTCACGGGCCGCCCGGTCGCCGGGACGATTGTTACGTTCTCGCCCGCGGCCGGATCGAAACTGAGCGGCATCATCACCGCGACGACCGACGCGGCTGGACAGTTCCAGCTGAGCGGAGTTGCGACGGCGGATGGCGCCGTGACGGGCGATATCAGCGTGCGCGCGCCGACGTTTCCCGCCGGCTACACGATTCACGGATTTCAGCTCGCGACATCGCGCGTGCACGGTAACGGCGTGGATCTCGGACGGTTGCTCGCTCAGCCGTTCTTCGCGTTCCTTGGGCAAGTGCAGTTGCGATTCGCCAATACTCGCGTCGTGGGCACCGTGCGTATCCAGCGCGTCGGCGGCGCATCGCTCACCAACAACGACATCACGGTTGCGACGGATACGCTGGGCTTGTTCTATGTCGAATACGCCGCGAGCAGCGCCGACGACCTCGTCGCGAACGTAACGATCACGGGCCCGGGATTGGCGCAGGCGACGGTGTTTCAGGGCACCGATCTGCCGGTCATCTGGCGCGACCAGGTGCCATCCGTCAATCGGGTCTTTTCACTCGGCCAGTCGCTGGCCTATGTCGTTCAGGCGATCCATCGCGGTCTCGACCGCGGCGTTCCGGGCGTGCAGTTCAGCTGGACCCGCACTGGCGGAATTGGCACGACGCCGGCGAGTCTGTCGGGCCTCTCCAATGAGATCGGCCTCTTCTCGTTGCAGACTGTGCCTTCGGGTTCCGGGACGGTGACCGGCAATCTCGTCATGACGCCGCCCGCTCCGAATGCACCGCAGGTCTTCAACAACATTCAGCTGCAGACATTCGACAGCGACTCGCTCAGGCTCCTCGCGACCTACCGGTTCGGACAGGAAGCGCATTACGTGGGTCAGCTCTTCAATCGCGCTACCGGTGCGCTGGAGACGGGCGTGCCGGTCGATTTCATTCCGACGGGTGGCGTCGCCGCCCAGTCGCGCACCGACACGAGCAATTCAGTCGGGCGCTTTCTGATCGCGCCGTATACCGATCAAATCGGAATAATCGTGGGCAACCTCGTGATTCATTATCGGCCGCCGCGCGCCCCGGAAGTCGTGACCGGTCTGCGACTGCAGACGTACGAAGATGATGTGCTGCGCTATACACAGGTCTACGGCGTCGGTCCGAGTTTGCTATACGGCGGAATCCTGATGCGCGCGGACACAGGTGAGCCGATTGTCGGCGCGCAGTTGACGTTCCAGCGAACCGGCGGAATCGCAGTCACGCCAGATCCGTTCACGTCCACCTCGATTCCCGGTGGACTCTTCGCGCTCTATCCCTCGCCATCGACCGATGGCGAAGTGCAGGGGATACTCAAAGTGCACGCCCCGCCGCTTCGCGATACGTCGTTTACGATCACGATGCCGACGTTTCTCGCGGATTCGATGCGGCTGTTCGGAGTGTTTCGCATCGCCCCGTGACGCGCGCCGTCGCGTCTCAGCGCGGCGACACAGCCAGCGTCATCGTGAAGTTGCGCATGTCGATCGTCCGACGCTGATCCGGACTCGCGAATCCGTTCTGGAAGAGATAGTCGTAACGAGGATTGGGAGCGACGCTCGCCGAGAAATCATATGTGCGTGTGCGAAGCGTGCCGCGGATGCCGGCAAGCAGCGTGACGTCATGCTTGAAGAAGTTCGGCAGCGGCTGACGGTAGAGCGCATTGTCCTCCCACCGGATGCGCTGGAGCATGAAGCCGAGCGACCATTGCTTCGCCATGTAATCGGCCGCGACCCATTGCGATTGTCCGCCGGGACCGACCGATGCGCCGAGGATTTGCCCGCGCTGCGTGAAGCCCTGCGCTTCCGCGCTGCCGGTGTAGAAGTCGGGCGCGAGCCGTCCGGCGAACACCGTGTTCTGCTCGACGTCGGTCGCCTCGATCTGCACGCGCACCTGCGTGTTCGTGGCGTGAATCGGCAGCGCCCACTGGCCGCCGAGCGTGTACCCCTGTGCATCCTGAGGCGCGATGATGAGTTCGCGAAGTGAGCGCGGGAGCTGGCTCTTCGCCCACTCGAAATAGACCTCGAGGTGATCGGCTGGAAGGACCCACCGGCCGAACAGTGACATCATTTGGTCGCCCTTGAGCGAATCCGCGCGCGTAACCACCGCGCTCAGCTCCGGGTGCCACTGCGTGAGTGAGTTCAATGCGCCATGAAGAACGGTTCCGGATCCCGCCGTCGGCGTGACGGCGATCCGCGCCACGCCCAAAGTAAGATTCCTGCCGAATGCCGGCCGGTATGTGATGACGAATCCGCTGAGCGATCGCGAATTGTTCGTCGCGACCGTGTCAAAATAAATTGACTCGGTGAGCGCGCCGGCGATCAGGTTCCATTCGAAGTCGCCGATGCCGGTGGCAATCGGCCGCGACGAGCGCGCGAACAGATGAGGCACGCCCTCGGCCTGATTGCTGAGCACGAGAGCGTTGCGCACACCGGGTCCCCACCATTGATTTTCGCTCGACGCACCGAAGTCGACTGCGTCGGCATGAACGGTGAGTGAGCTTTGCCCCGGCGACGCGAGCGTCCATGGCTTGTCGCCAAAACGGAGCGGGAGATCCGCCGATTGACCGCCGGTATGCCACGGCGATGACCATGCGCTGCGGCCGGGCGCGGTACCCGGCATGACTTCGAAACCGAGGTTTTGACTGTACGTGAATTCCGGCGCGATGACGAGCGAGAGCCATTTCGGAGTGATGACCGCGAAGCCCGCGCGCACGAGCGTGCTCGCGCCGCGGCCGGACCACATCGCGCCGTCGTTGAGCGAGAGCGGAACCAGGCTGTTCCACGTCACGTTCAGTTCCGGCGCGAGCGCAAACAGATGGAACTTGCCGTCGCGCATCGGCGTGAGCGTGCTCGCCGTGCGGGCCATGAACCCGTCGGTGGCGGCGCTGTCAGTCAGCTGCGCGAGACGCATCCGGTCTTCCGCGATGCCGCCGATCGTATTGAGACCGCGCAATTGCCCATGCGCGATCGCCGGCGAGAGCGAAAGAATTACGGCGGCTGCAAATCTGCGGAAACGCATCTTGGCGGAAATGTGATGCGGCGACGCACGTGGCGGCAGTGCGCGTTGAAAATCGCTGCGACGGCGGCGATCGCGAGCGCTGGTTACCCGGCGGCGGCCACGGCCCAGACAACGCCGGCTGCGACGTCCTGGGCCGAACTGACCACGGGCAGCGAACTCGAGCAATATCTGCGCGTGCTCCAGCTCACCGGTGCCGCGCCGCTCACGCAGATGTCATTGCGCGGCTGGTCGGCGGTGGAACGCGATTCGATGCTTCCGCGCGGGAAGCCGGATCCGTGGGGCGCGCGAATGATCGCGCCATCGAAGCGCGGATCGTTTTCGATCGAACCGATCCGACCGCAGTTGCAGCTGATCGAGAATACGGGCTGGGCGTACGGATCGAACGATGGCGCGATCTGGGCGGGACGCGGGATCACGTCGGCCATCAGTGGCGGCTTTGAATTGCGCGCGGGGCCGCTGACGGCGGTCATCGACCCGATCGCGTTTCGCGCGGAGAATCAGGCGTTTGCGTTGCGACCGGTTCCCGCGACTGTTCGCGGCGCACCCTTTAACGATCCGGTGAGTCCGACGAACATCGACCTGCCACAACGATTCGGCAATAGCGCGTATCAGCGCCTCGATCCCGGCCAGAGCACGATCCGACTCGACATGTACGGAGCGACGCTCGGCGTGAGCACTGCGAACGAGATTTGGGGGCCTGCTATTACCTCACCGATCGTTCTCGGCGACAACGCCGCTGGAATTCCCCGGATTTTCTTCGGCACATCCACGCCGCTGAATATCTGGATCGGGAAGATCCACGCGAGAATGTTCGTGGGGCAGACGCAGCAGAGCGCCTGGTCGCCGACCGACAGCGCGAACGGCAAGCGTCTCGCGGCGGGCCTGACGGCCGTTTTTACGCCTCGCGGAGCGTCGGGCGTTGAGATCGGATTCGGACGGTTTTTCCATCGTTTCTGGCCGCATGGCGGCCTTGCGTTTAGCGATCTGGGGATTCCACTCGCGGGATTGCTCACGCACGGTGTGGATCCGGCGGCATCCGCGACAGGCGTCGGCGACAACCAGTTGCTCAGTGTCTTCGCGCGCGTCGCGGTGCCGCACAGCGGGCTCGAAATTTATGGCGAATATGGCAGGGAAGATCATGCCTACGATTTCCGAGATTTCGCGGGGGAGCCTGACCATGAGTCGGCATACACGCTCGGGTTGATGCACGTGTGGCCGGCAACTTCGAGCGGCGACCTGACGGCGTTGCGCCTCGAGGTGACGAATGGCCGCGTGACGGACATCGCCGGCGGGCGCGATGAAAGTCTATTCTATGAGCATGGCAGGATCGTGCAGGGGCATACGCAGGATGGCCAGCTGCTCGGTTCGCCGGCGGTGCGTGGTGGAGGCGGCGGCACGATCGCGCTCGACCGCTACTCGACCGATGGCCGAGTCACATTTTCATTTACGCGTACGGACGAGGCAACCGAGGCAGAAGGCGGGCTCGGCACCGGCGCGACATCGGCGCTGACGGTCGATATCCTGCGCTTCCACCGCACGTTCGACTTCTCGGGGCAGCTCGGCGCGATTTTCGACACCGGCGCTCCCGGCGTCGCGGATCGTTTTCAACTGCATATCGCGCTCGGCGCGCGATTCCCCGTCGAGTTTTGAGCTCGCGCTGAATTAGCGCTTTATCACCGCGAATGCCGTGAGCAGGGTCGCGATTGCGCCGCTGATGATCGAATAAGTTGTGAGCGTCGCAGTCGGGTTGTATAGCGTATCCCTTACCGGGACAATGATGGTGGCACCTGCACGTGGGGTCGGATCTGTGCGGAAGAGCAGGGCGACACGATGGCGACTCTCGATGGTACCGTTCGGCTGGATTACGTAAGCCGACCCGGTTAATGCGATGCGGCTCGGACCGCCCGCAGCGCGAATGTAGTGCTCGAGCTTTTCTCCCTTTTCCACCGCGACGGTCGTAGGCGCGTTGACGGCGCCCTTGATCTCGATCGTGGCCCGCTGCGCCGGGACGTCTAGAGAATCGCCGTTTTCGAGCAGGAGATTGTCCGGATCGTGTGAATTGCGCAACGCAGAGGCAACATCGAGTCCCACGCGCGACGCCGTGTCGCTCTTGACGCGCACGCTGTCGATCAAACCCAGATAGCTCGTCGCAGACCGATGACGCGAGAAATACGCGGCGTCTGGGCTCGCCTCTGGGGTCAGTCCACCAGCTCTCTGGATGAGATCGGCGATGCGTTCGTTTTTGTTTGCGATCGTATACTTTCCTGGAAAGCGCACTTCGCCGCTAACGACCACTGTTTTCAAGAGCTTCCAGTCCGGCTGCCGCAGAATCAAGACATTGTCATACGGCAGGAGCAGCGCATCGGGACCAGGGCCGGCCGGCGCTGGAAGGCCCGGCGGTCCCAAGTAGC
>DASYSH010000446.1:0-2746 GCA_036003525.1 Gemmatimonadaceae bacterium
ACCGACAAAGCGGCAAATCAACGGCGCGCGCGGCGATGACTCAAACCGGCACGCTGTCCCGCGGCGGTCGGACGTCCGATTACGAATTCGACTTGCCCCCGGACCGCATCGCCCAGCAGCCTCTCGGTCGACGCGACGCAAGTCGACTCATGATCGTCGACCGCGCATCAGGCGACATCCGTCATGGGACCTTCCGCGACATCGCCGAGCTGATCGCGCCGAGCGATGTGCTCGTCGTCAATCGCACACGGGTGCTCCGCGCTCGGCTATTGGGCACGCGCGACTCCGGTGCACCCGCCGAGATTCTGTTGCTCAAATCACTCGGCGATGCGCGCTACGAGGCAATGGTGTCGCCCGGCGGCAAGCTCAAGCCGGGGCGACGCGTTCGCATCGCCTCGGATTTGTCGGTCGAGATTCTTTCAGTGACAGACCGCCGTACGCGCATCGTCAGACTGGAGAGCACGCTTCCCCTCGACGAAGCGATCGAGCGGCATGGACACATTCCATTGCCGCCGTACATCGAGCGCGCCGATGCACCTGAAGATGCCGAGCGGTATCAGACCGTGTTCGCGCGCGAGAGTGGGTCGGTCGCGGCGCCGACGGCGGGACTTCACTTCACCGACGAACTGTTGGCCGCGCTCGCGGCGCGAGGCGTTGCACGTGCGGAAGTGTTGCTTCACGTCGGCGCGGGAACGTTCAAGCCGGTCGAGGTTGAAGATCCAGCGCAACACGTGATGCATGAAGAGTGGTACTCGGTATCGGCTGCCGCGGCACGAACGATCAACGACAGGAGAGCAGCGGGCGGGCAAGTGTGGGCCGTCGGCACAACGAGCGTGCGGACACTCGAGAGCGCGGCGAATGACGACGGAACGATTCGCCATGGTGAAGGCGACACGCGAATTTTCATTCGCCCGCCGTACACGTTTCGCGCGGTTGACAGAATCGTGACCAACTTTCACCTGCCACGCTCGACGCTGATCATGCTCGTGGCTGCCTTCGCCGGCTATGAATTGACGATGCGCGCGTATCGCACCGCGGTGGAATCAGGCTATCGCTTCTATTCGTACGGCGACGCGATGGTCGTCCTTTGACTTAGGGGTAGAGTGAGTGAATCAGACGGCTCGTTCGAGTTTTCCGTCGAACGACAGGAGGGCGCCGCACGCGCCGGCACGTTCGTCACACCGCATGGCGTGGTCGAAACGCCGGCATTCATGGCCGTTGGTACGCTGGCGACGGTGAAGGCGCTCGACCCGATCGACCTTCACGAGATTGGCGCGCAGATGATTCTCGCCAACGCGTACCATCTGCATCTGCGGCCGGGCGATGAGCTCATTCGCGATTTCGGCGGCTTGCATCCATTCATGGGGTGGGATGGTCCGATCCTCACGGATTCGGGCGGCTTCCAGGTGTTCTCGCTCGAGGGGCTGCGCACCGTGAGCGAGGATGGCGTGGAGTTTCGTAGCCACATCGACGGGTCGCTGCACATGTTCACGCCGGAGAGCGTCATGCAGATCGAGCGCAACCTCGGCGCAGACGTGATCATGCAGTTCGATCATGTCATCCCGGGGCAGAGTGAGGAGAGTGTGGCGCGCGATGCGAGTGAGCGGAGTGTACGGTGGCTCGAGCGGTGTGTCGCGGCGCTCGACCAGTTGCGGGCTGGGGGGCCCCCCCCGAAAACCACAATAACCCTTTTCCCCGCTCTTCCCGGCACCACTTTCCCGCTCCCGGCACCATCTCACCCCCAAGCCCTCTTCCCGATCATCCAAGGCGGCATCCACGAGTCACTCCGACGCGACGCCGCGCGGACCATTCGTGGCCTCGGCGACTGGAGCGGCTTCGGCATCGGCGGACTCTCCGTCGGCGAAGCGAAGCCCGACATGTACCGCATCCTCGAGGTCATCGACGGCGAGTTGCCGCGCGATCGACCACGATATCTCATGGGTGTCGGGTTCCCGGAAGACCTGGTCGAAGGCGTCTTGCGCGGCGTCGACTTATTCGATTGCGTCGCACCGACGCGCATGGGACGCAACGGCACCGCGTTCACGCCAGACGGCCGACTGAACATCAAGCGCGCCGAATTCCGGATCGATCCACGACCGCTCGACGACGAGTGCGACTGCGCGGCTTGCCGGCGATTCTCGCGCGGCTATCTGCGGCATCTCTTCGTCTCCGACGAGATGCTCGGGTTGCGCCTGCTCTCCCTGCACAATGTACATTTCCTCGTCCGCCTGATGCGCGACGCACGTGACGCGATCCGCGGCGGCACGATCGGCGCCTGGAGCCGCGATTGGCTCGCGCGCTACCACTCTCGACCGGTATCTACTGAATGATGACGACATCCACGCCGTTGGCCTCGATCGCTGCCGCGATGCTCGCTCAAGCGAGCACGGGCAGTGGTGGCGTCTCGTCGCTGACGCCGTTCCTCGTTCAGTTCATTCTGATCATCGCGATCATCTACTTCATCATGATTCGGCCGCAACAGAAGCAACGGCAAAAGCACGAATCGGCGCTCAAGGCGCTCAAGCGCGGCGATGAAGTCGTGACGACCGGCGGCATCATTGGCGAGGTGGTGCACATTCGCGAAACGTCGAAGGACGGCGGCGCCAATCGGCTCGACGATCGCGTCACGATCAGATCGGCCGAATCGAAGCTGGTCGTCGAGCGCGGGCGCATCGCAAAGATTCTGACGACCTCGCAATCCACCTCCACCGCCACGCCCCCGACGTGAGCGTTCTCGACATTCGCG
>DASYSH010000447.1:0-2970 GCA_036003525.1 Gemmatimonadaceae bacterium
CAATCCCGCCACACCGGTGCGCGTCAGCGCGGTGAGCCCGACGCCGCCACCAAGCAGCGTCGCGCATGCGATCACGACGGCGGCCGTCTCCCAGGTGAATGACACTTCGTGCAAGCGCGGGATCTCGCGCTCGGTAAATCCGAACTTCGTGGCCAACGCGACGGCAGCAGCGGGAATCGCGACGATCGATGATGCCAGTCCGAGCACAACGCCCTCCGCGACAAAGCGCTGCGCGAGCGCGACCCGGGTCGCGCCGAGTGAGAGCGCGATGGCGATCTCGTGGCTCGCGCGCTCGGCGCGGAGCAGGAAGAGATTTACCATATTGGTCGTCACGATCAGCAGCACGATCACGACGAGCGCGCCGAGCAGCGCCAGCTGGTCGCGCACCGCGGCGACCGTGGCGGCCTTGAGCGGGTCGACGGAGACGCGCGCCCTGCTGCGGCGAAGGATGTCGGGCGTGATCGCCGGAAACCGTTCCGTGAGCGACGGAACCAGCGTGTTCAGCTCGGATGCGGCGCGCGTGGGGCCGACGCCGTCCTTGAGACGGCCGATCACGCTGAAATAACGCGACGCGATCTGCGGGTGGCGCACAGACACCGCCGCAGGATAGAAAATGTCCACCGACGCCGTTGGGAAGGTGAACGACCGGGGCAGGACGCCGAAGACGTAGCGGGTGCCGATGTCGGTATCGACCCGGCGTCCGATGATCGACGAATCCGCGCCGTAGCGCCGCCGCCAGATATTCTCGGAAATCAGAATTGGGTTGCGTCCGTTGTACCATGACGTGTCGCCGGTCGCGAAGAGCTGCCCAAGGATCGGGCGGACACCGAGCAGCGTAAACACGTTCGGTGTCATGAAGGCGACCGTCACGCGCTCTGGAGCGATATCGCCGGTGACCGTATGCTCATCGCTGGTCCAATACGCGCCCAGCGCGGAGAACGACCGCGCGCTTTTCGCAAAGTGGAAGTACGTGACGTCCGAGTTGAGGTCACCGGAGCCGCCGAGCCCCTCGGTAACGAACCCGACGTGTACGAGTTGATCGGGTTTGTCGTACGGAAGATCGCGGAGCAGCACACCGTACACGATCGCGCCGATGCCGGCTGCGGCGCCGATCCCAATGCCGAGTGTCGCGATGACACCCGCGGAGAAGCCGGGCGCGCGGCGGAGCCGGCGGAACGCGAAGCGAATGTCGCGCACCAGATTGTCGAGCGCGACGACTCCGCGCGCATCCCGCGTTTCCTCACGAAAGCGCTGCGCCCCGCCGAAGCGGTGCAGGGCGGCACGATGTGCGTCGGCGCCGCTCATCCCGCGCCGGACATTTTCCGCCGTCTCCATCTCGAGATGGAAGTTGAATTCCTCGCGCTGTTCTGCGTCACTCCGCGCGCGCGGCCTGAACAGTTCGCGGACGCGCGCAAGCGCGATACGCAGACGCGACAGCACCGGTCAGCTCTCCGCGGCGATCACGAGACCGACCGCGCCAACGAAGCGGTTCCACGACGCGAGCTCCTGGCCCAGCCCGCGTCGTCCGGATGCGGTGAGCCGGTAATACTTGGCGCGCCGGCTGTTTTCGGTGATCCGCCACTCGGTAGCGATCCAGCCTCGCTGCTCGAGCCGCACGAGGGCGGGATAGATCGAGCCCTGACCGACCTGCAACGCGTCCTTTGACAGCTGCTCGATGCGGTGCGTCAGCCCCCAGCCGTGCATCGGCGCGAGCGACAGCGTTTTCAAGATGAGCAGATCGAGCGTGCCCTGCAGGACCTGCTCGTTGGCGGACGGCTTGGCCATGGCTTCCTCCCGAGTGACAGGAGGAAGGTGGGGTCACTACTCCCGAATGTCAATAGGAGAGTCCGGCGCCGCATGCCGCGCAGCATGCGACGCCGGCCAATCCATCAGCTCACCCGCCGTGCTTGAAGTACTGTACGGCGCGCTCATGCTTTTCCGCCGCCGCGCGCGACGAGAACGTTCCCAGATTGCGGCGCTTGCCGGTCTTGGGATTCTTCTTTCTCGAATAGAGGCGATACCCGCCCGTCTTGAGTTTTCGAATCATGTGACGAGACCTCCAGATATTCCCGGTGCGAATTCTTAACCGCGAACCGCCGCCTCGATCGCGGCGACGTCGATCTTTTTCATCTGCATCATCGCATCGAATGCGCGCTTGGCCGCCGCCGGATCGGGACCGGTCATCGCTTTCGTCAGTGCAACGGGGGTGATCTGCCACGACAATCCCCATTTGTCTTTGCACCAGCCGCACTGACTTTCCTGTCCGCCGTTGCCTACGATGGCGTTCCAATAGCGATCCGTCTCGGCTTGGTCAGCGGTGGAAACCTGAAACGAAAACGATTCGCTCTGCTTGAACGTGGGCCCACCGTTGAGGCCGATGCAGGGAATCCCCATGACAGAAAAATCGACCGTCAATACGTCGCCTTTCTTCCCGCTCGGAAAATCGCCGGGCGCGCGGTGCACCGCGCCGACGGACGAGTCCGGAAAAGTCTTCGCGTAAAACTGCGCCGCGCCCTCGGCGTCCTTGTCGTACCAAAGGCAAATCGTATTCTTCGCCGGTTTCATCATTTGCCGCCGGGTTGAGATTGGCCAGCTGGGTTCGACTTACCGCGACGCACTCTGCGAATGCTCGGAGTGACTCGATGAACTGCGTTTGCGTGGAACCTTTCCGCCCGCCTTGCGGGCCTCGGACAATCCTATCGCAATCGCCTGCTCGCGGCTCGTGACCTTCTTGCCGCTGCGTCCGGACTTGAGTTTTCCCTCATGCATTTCGTGCATCGCGCGTTCGACCTTGTCGGACGCTTTCTTGCCGTATTTGGTAGCCATGGGAATTGTGGGTTGAAGAGTGATCAGACGTCGAGCGGTGCGTTGAGTCGCACATCGCCCGGCATCGTTCAATCTCTTTCCCGCGCGCACGAGCGGTATCGCGCACGCGGCGTAACCCGTTTTGACGAGGCCCGCGGTGTCGGC
>DASYSH010000448.1:0-4044 GCA_036003525.1 Gemmatimonadaceae bacterium
TGAGCTGACTGTTTTCTGTCTTCCTGACGTCGGTGGGAGCTGTGAGCTGCCTGTTTTCTGTGAACTGCAACTACTTCGGTTTCGGGGCGTCCAGGCACCAGTCCTGCTTCACCCGCAGAACCTCCTGCCAGAGTCCGCTCTTGAAGCTCAATACGACAAGATCGTTGTCGGCGCCGTATTTCCATGCCTCGACGATGATTTCGTCCGCGCCGTCGCCGTTGAAGTCGACATGATTGACCAGTCGCTGAAACTCCACTGATTTCGCGTCGCCTTTCACGGCGTGTGCATAGGTCAATTCGTATCCGTTCGCACCGCTGTCGGCGAGCGCGAACACATGCCCCGTCCACGGGCCGCCGCGCGCAGTGCCCGAGTTCGGATCGATGAACGAGATCAGCAGCGTCGGCGCCTTCGACGCGCCCGTCGGAATCATGCGCGCGTGAAAATCGAGCGAGTCGAGTTCCGCCGCCGACAGATTCGCCCGCTTACCCGCGACATGACCGATGCTTCTCGCGAGGCGCGCGATTTCATCGGACGCCATCAAGCGCTCGGGCTCGGCGCGCAGCGGCGCAAGCGGTCCGCTCGACGCGATGAATTCCACCGTCGGGTTTTCGCGCGGCTTCTTGAACGCGAGCTTCACCAGCGACATCGGCTTGACGGCGCTGCAGCCCGGCAGCGAGTACGCGGTGTCGCGCACCACCGTCAGCTCGCCCGGATCGCCGCCCTCGACATAGAACGGGTATTTCGTTCCTGCGGCCATGTATTGGGCGTCGAGCGACTTCCATCCGCCCAGCGTGAGCCGGATCGGCTTGATCGCGCCGTTCACCACCGCCGCGATCGGCATCATGTGCGGGCTCGCAGGATCGCCGAATATCTGGAAGAGAATCTGCGGTTTCGCGGCCAGATCCAGCGGCGCAACGCCGGCGGGCGCGGTGGCCGCGTCGGGACTCCCCGCGGGCTTTGCCTTTTCGCACGCGGACGCCGAGAGTAGAATGACCGCAGTAATCGCGACAGCTGCAATGGAACCGCGGGAGTTCTCTCTTCGGGAGCGCATGGCTTCAACGTACGATTTTACAGAGGGAGGAACAAGCATCCGGGAGGCGCTCCGCGCACTCCGAAATGTGACGAATTCAGGTGACGAATCGGAGCCTTCGATCGTCATGCCCGCCGGTGCCGCACTCGAGCTGACGCCGGCGGATGCAACACCGCCGCGGCTCGAGCCCGCGCAGCCGATCGAGGGGGCCGCGCTTGCCGCGCGCGCAGCCGGCGAACCCGTGATTGCGTTCGCGGCGTTCCTCGACGGCGTCCAGACGAGCCGCGCGCTGTACTCCGAAGGCGACAGCACGCCGCTGGTTCACGGCACCGTCGCCGCTGTCGTCCGCCAGCGTGTCGATCGCGCGCTGCGCACATGGAGAGGGTCGCCGCTGATTTCCCGCGCGTTCTATGCGCCGGTGGCCATGCTCAGGCCGCGGCTGATCGAGCGCTTTCGCGCGGCGCATATCGAGATCGAAGACACGCTCGAGAAAACCGACGCGGCGGCCGCGCGCCATCCGATGGAACTGCTCGCTCTCGCGCGCACTGCGGTGCAGCGCCGGCGCGAGCTGCTCGAAGTTTCGCTCGCGGAATCGTGGTGCGATTCCGAAGCGGAGCCGCTGTTCGTCGACGGCGGAATATCCGGCGCCGGCCGGGCGTCGCACAGCGCGCTTGCCGTCGGGGTCGTGAAATCGCACCGCACGCTGTACTCCACCGCGGAATCGCTTGGCGTCATCACGGCGCTCGATACGGGATATCGCACGACTGCGTTCGAAATTCGCTCGCCGCGCCGCACGACCGTCGCGAGCTGGTACTTGCGCCTGCGCGACGCGCGCGGTCGCGATCCGTTCTTCGGACTGGTGCGCGTCGAGGTCGCGCGCGATTCGTGGAGTCCGGGGCGCGCCGATGAAGTCTCGCGCTGGGTACTGGCTGAGCGGGCGCCGGTCTCTCTGCCGGACAAGAGGTGGAGCTCCATGGCGTACGGCATCCGCGATTGCGAGGAATATCTGCGGGCGCTGATGGGAGCCTGATGGAAGACGGAAAAAAGGAAGATGGAGAAAACGAACGTCGAACAACGGTAGTAACTTTAGTTTCGCGCCTTCCATCTTCGATCCTCCATCTTCGATTTTCTTGTCGATTCTCGGCCGCGTCGTCGCCACAGAGCGAAAACCGAACACTCCGCACGAATTCCATTTCTGGACCGCGCTCGATTCGCCGGTCGGAATCGGAACGATCGTGCGCGTAGAGAGCGCGCAGCCGGTGAACGGCGCGCTGCCCGTCGTGTACGGCGTCGTGGTGGAAGGATTCGGCTACACCGACGTTGAGACGCCGCTCCACGAAGTGCTGGGTTACGACGGCGAGCCGGGCGCCACGGCGGGAGCGCCCACGCGGCGCACGGAAATCCGGCTGTATTCGGCGGCGGTGCTGCGCCACGTGCCGGAGGAACCGCTCCAGCCCGTCTCGATGGGAACGGTGCACCTCGCCAGCGACGAGGACGTCGCGATCGCCCTGCGCATGGACGCCTATCTCACCGCCGATGCGAACACCGGAATTCCGGTGGGACTCTATCGCTCCGGCGCCACCTCGTCTCCTGTTTACCTCGACGCGGATTTTCTGCTCGGACCCGAGGCGGCGCATCTCAACATCAGCGGCGTCTCCGGACTCGCCACGAAAACGAGCGCGGTCGAATGGCTGCTCGCGTCGATCTTCTCGCATTTCCCCGAGAAAAAAGGGCGCGTCGCGGCGGTCTGCTTCAACGTCAAGGGCCCCGATCTCTGCTTTCTCGATCAGCCGGCGGCGAAGCTCGACGATGCAGATCGCGCGCTATACGACCGGCTCGGCGTTCCCGCCGAACCGTTCAAGGATGTCGAGTACTACGCGCCGTACACGGCGAAGGGCTTTGCGCTGAACACGCTGCGCTCCAATGAGGCGCTCGCGTACAACGTGAAGCCGCTGACGTGGGGATTGCGTGAAGTCCTGCAGTACGCCGAGGTCCTGCTCAACAAGGACGACGTCGACGCGAAAGCCGACGCGCTGATCGATTTCATCAAGGAGCGCGTCGTCGACCAGGAATTTTCCGATCCCAAGTACCTGTCCACGACGCATCGCGTGAAGTCGTTCGGCGAACTCGAGGCGTGGTTCCGCGATTTGCTCTCCGGAATGGAAAAGCAAAACGCCGAGTCTTGGAAGACGCATCACGTCGCCACGATCCGCAAAGTTCGCAATCGTCTGACGAATATTTCCACCCGCTGCCGCGGCCTCGTGACCGACGACGGCACAGTGAGCGATCTCCCCTTCGGAGAGTTTCGCGATCGCGCGATCTACGTGGTCGACGTCGCCAACCTCGAAGCCGACGCGCAGGATTTGATTTTCTCGCGGATCGTGTCGCAGCTGCGCGAGCACCTCGAGAAGCGCGACCTCGGCGTCGAGCATGTGATCGTGTTCGTCGACGAGCTCAACAAGTACGCGCCGAGCGACGGACCGGACACCTACGTCCGCGCGATGCTGCTCGATATCGCGGAGCGCGGCCGGTATCTCGGCCTCGTGCTCTTTGCGGCGCAGCAATTTCGGTCGCAGGTGCACCGGCGCGTGGTGGGCAACAGCGGCACCGCGCTGTTCGGCCGCATGGATCCCGACGAGCTCGCGACGCCGGGCTACGCGACGCTCTCGCCGGCGACGCGCACGAAGCTTTCGACGCTCGAGAAAGGCCAGCTGATGGTGCGCCACCCGCATTTTTCTCAGCCCGTGTTCGTGCGTTTTCCGCGGCCCGCGGTCCTCTCCGGGCGCGAAGGGGTCGAGCGCTTTCCGCAGGCGCCCGAACAGACGCTGGACGAATCGGTGACGCGCTCGCTGCGCACGCTCGACAAAACGGTCACGCTCGAATGGGTCAAGGAATCCATCGCGCTCGCGGACGAAGACGAGGTGATCGGCGCGCGCAATCACACGCTGATGACGAAGCCGGATGATGTGAGGAAATATTTCCGCTCGCTGCTGAAGCGCCGCGTCGGCGCGGAG
>DASYSH010000449.1:0-4299 GCA_036003525.1 Gemmatimonadaceae bacterium
CGCGCCTCATAAGCTTCCGCACCGCCGACCATCACCTGCGGTGAATCGTATCGCGCCGGCTTCCCGTCAATCAATCGCTGATTGCGGGTGGCCGGCGCGCCGCACATCACGCAGATCGCATGCAGTTTGTCGACGACCTCCGCGACGCACATCAGCTGCGGCATCGGTCCGAATGGCTCGCCTCGAAAATCCGTGTCGGTTCCCGCGAGGATCACGCGCCGTCCGCGATTGGCGAGTGAATTCGCGAGCGCGACGATGCCGGTATCCAGGAACTGCGCCTCGTCGACCGCGATGACCTGGGCCATCGGGTCGAGACGCAGTGCGATCTGTTCCGTCGAATCCACGGGAATCGCATCGACGGTGCGCCCGTCATGCGACCCCACCGAGTACAAGCCGCTGTACCTGTCATCCAGGTGCGACTTGAATACCTGCACTCGCTTCTTCGCGATCAGCGATCGACGCACGCGGCGAATGAGTTCCTCGGATTTCCCGCTGAACATCACGCCGGCGATCACCTCGATCCAGCCGCCATTCAGCTGAAACGAGCCACTTGTCATTTTTCTCTCCGCGGTGGGCGGCCCTTGTCATCACGCTTTGGCCCGCGCGACGGCGGACCCGAGCTTCGCGACGACGTCGACGGCCCGCGATCGACGCGCGCGCCACGCGTGAACGGACGGTCGCCCGATTTCGCCGGCGAGCGCTCATCGCGAGAGCCAAATGATTTTTCGCCGCGTGGAGGTCCGCCGAACGATCGTTCGCCGCGCGGTGGGCCGCCGAAGGACCGCTCTCCCCGCGGCGGTCCGCCGAACGAGCGCTCACGATCCGCCGGCGGGCCGCTGCGCGAACGCTCGCCGCGCGGCTTGTCACGATCGAAGCTCCGCGGCGGACGCGCGTCGGGTGCCGCCTCCTTCTTTGGTTCGGCGCGCGCCGCCTTCAGTTCGGCGCGCAGCTCTTCGCGGCCCGCCATCTTCGCCGTCGCGGCTTCTTCCGCCGCGCGCTCGTACAAACGCAGTGCCGCTCCGGCGATTTCGAGACCGTCATGGTCGGTCAGCAGGGGTTCGAGCGCGACGATTTCACGCGCGGGCAGTCCCGCCGCGAGCACGGCGCGCAGCGCATTGCGATTGTTCTCCTCACGCTCGCGTGCGGCGCGTGCGGCGCGCGACCGCTCGTATGGCATCAGCACGACGCCCTTGGTGAGCTCGCGCAGCGCGGCCTGCTGACGCGGCGCAACGAGCGCCACGAGACGCGCTGGATGGGCGCTCAGCGCTGCGGTCAGCGAATCCGCTTCGGGCAGCCCGACGAACACCACGAGCGCCGTGTGCAGCGTAACCGCGCCGCGTGAAATCGTGATCAAGTCGGAATCCGCCGGATAACCAAGGGCTTCGAGCGCGGTGCGCGCCTGACCTTCGCCGCGCGCGTCGGTGACGACGATGGCGGCCGACGGCGGATCGATATCGTCCAGCAGTTCGCCGAGTGGCGCGAGGGCCGATCCCGAAGAAACCGTGCGCACATAGATGGTCGGCGGCGTTCCCGGCGCGATTGGAATCGGCGGGGGCACCGGCACGGCGACCCGGCGGGCTTTGTGCAAATATCTCTCGAGAAGATTCTCCACGAGCTGCGTCGGCGCCCCCGCGGTGAGAATCCGCGCGCTGCCGCGCGGCAGTTCGGCCATGAGCGCGCCGAGCGGTTCCGCTAGCGCGTCGTATTCATCGGCGGCGGCGAGAAGCAGCGTGTGCACATCGCCGAGTTTCAGCGCCGACGCTGCGAGCAGCTCCGCGAGGATTGCAGGCGTGCCGACGACGACTTGCGGCGGCGCGGACTTGATGAGGCGCGCTCCGCGCGTCGCGTTCGTGACCGGAACCACGCGAAGACCGACCGTGGCGGGCAGCGCGCGCAGTTCACGCGCCAGCGCCACTGCGGCGATCGCATCGGGAACCGTGACGACGAGTTGCGGCGCCGCGAGTTCGCGGTCCGAACGTTCGAGCGCGCCCGACGCGCGTTGCGCGGTCTGTGCCCAATCGGGGGAAAAAAAGTGCGCCACATGGGCGCTGCGAACGGCTCCTGCCGTTTCGCGCTCGGTCTCGGTCACTGCAGCCTCGGTTGTCAATGGCGCGATCTGCGCCGCGTGGATAACGTTCCTGCGCGACTCAAATCTAGCGAGCGCACAGGTCCAGCGAAGCATTTCTTTTTCTGCCCAAAAATTACCGCCAGAGCCGGATGACGCCCGACCGCGCCTACAGTCCGTCCGCCAACGTCGCCCAGCTCAAGGAATCGGCGACGATCGCCGTCTCGCAGAGGGCGAAAGCCTTGCGGGCATCGGGCCGCGAAATCATCGATTTGGGGGCGGGCGAGCCCGATTTCGACACGCCGGCATTCATTCGGGCCGCGGCGGAGCGCGCCATCGAAGCGGGTGCGACCAAATACACCGCGGTCGACGGTATTCAGCCACTGCGTCAGGCCATCGCCGAAGAGGCAAACCGGCACTGGACGGGCGCGGGCAAAGTCGAGGCGAATCAAATCGTCGTTTCGACCGGATCGAAGCAGTCGCTGTTCAATGCATGCTTCACGCTGTTCGGTCCGGGTGACGAAGTGCTCATCCCGACCCCGGCTTGGGTGAGCTATCTTGAGATGGTCGCGCTTGCCCGCGCAAAGGCGGTTCCGGTGATGGGGGATCCCGCGCGCGGTTTCAAGGTCACCGCGGCGATGCTCGAGGCCGCGGCGACCCCGCGCACGAAAGGTCTGATGCTCAATTCGCCATCGAACCCGACTGGCTCGGTGTACGCGCCGGACGAACTGCGCGCGATTCTCACGCTCGCGCACGAGCGCGGATGGTGGGTGCTCAGCGATGAAATTTATTTGCGCATCGCGTACGGCACGCCTGCAATGTCGGCGCTCGACGTTGCGCCATCGCGCGAGCGCCTCGTCGTGGTGAACGGCGTTGCGAAAGCGTATGCAATGACCGGGTGGCGGATCGGATGGACGATTTCGTCACCCGAACTCGCAGGGGCGATGACCGCGTTCCAGTCGCACACGACGTCGAATGCGTCGTCGGTGAGCCAGCATGCCGCGCTTGCGGCGCTGTCGATGCGCGCCGACGCCGACGCCGCAATCTCGGCGATGGTCGCGCAGTTCGAGAAGCGCCGCGATGCGGCGCTCGCGATTTTGCGCGCCGAGCCGCGCATTCGCGTGCTCGATCCGCAGGGCGCGTTCTATTTGTACATGCGCGCGCCGGGCGCGGAGAAATTGGCGGATGCCGGAAGCGCATTCGCGACGCATCTGCTCGAGAAGGCGGGCGTTGCGGTGGTTCCGGGCGCGGCGTTCGGCACTCCCGATTGGGTGCGGGCATCGTACGCGGCGGAGCAGTCGCAAGTCGAGGAAGCGATGCGACGGCTGGTGTCGGCGTTCAGAGAGCTCGCGTAAGTTCTTTTCTTTCTTACCTGAACTTCGGAGACCGCCTTGGACATCGCCGTGCACGTTGAACCGGGCGCCGCCGACCTTCCGGCGGTGGATTATCGGTGGGATGCCGACACCGATATCCTCACGGCGACGATGAACAGCGGTGCCGCGGGCCAGGGCATGTCCGGTTCCGTCGAGATTGAAGGATCCGACGGATCGTGGCTGATTTTCGACGTGCACGGCGGCCGTATTGCGGGCGTCGAAGTCGCCGTGTGGCCCGATGTGCGCAAGGTCGCCGGACTGATCGCGCCGGCCGATGCGCCGCCGGGCGTGGTCACGATTCCGTCGAGACCGTCGCAGCCCGGCGTCGCTTCACTGGAGATCGACACGCGGCTCGTCGCCGACGCGGACGCGTCAGAGCGCACGATTCATTTTCGATTCGGCGCCGCGCGCCAGATGCGCCCCGTGCGCGTGGCTCAGGATTTAATTTTCGACGTCGACGATTCGAATCACATCGCCGGTGTCTGGCTGCTCAACGTGCCCCCGTTCCCAACCGACCAATGATCACGACCATCGTATTGGTGAAAGCCGAGCCTCGCCTGATTCCGCAGTGCGCGAAACATCTGGCGGCGATTGATGGCGTAACGGATGTCTACTCGGTTTCCGGAGAATGGGACCTCGTCGTCCTCGTGAAGGTTCCGAAGTACGAGGACATCGCGAAGATCGTGACGGAGCAGTTTCCGGTGGTGCCCGGACTGGTTCGCACGACGACGCTGACGGCATTCAAGGCGTATTCGAAAGCGGATTTGGAGCAAGGGTGGGATATCGGGTCGTAAGAGTTCACAGAAAACAGGCCGCTCACAGCTCCCACCGACGTCAGGAAGACAGAAAACAGTCAGCTCA